>CAMUQM010000144.1 GCA_947095945.1 uncultured Prevotella sp. | reverse complement strand
AGGTTCATGGTATGGTACATTGTACAGGTGGTGCACAGACTAAGGTGCTGCACTTTGTGAACGATAACTGCCGTGTCATCAAGGACAATATGTTCCCTGTTCCTCCACTCTTCCGTGCTATCAAGGAGTGTAGCGGTACAGACTGGAAGGAAATGTATCAGGTCTTCAATATGGGACATCGCATGGAAATCTATGTTCGTCCAGAGGTTGCTGAGCAGGTTATTGCCATCAGCAAGGAGTTCAACATTGATGCACAGGTTGTCGGACACATTGAAGAAGGCAAGCGTAGCTTGACGATTAAGAGCGAGTTTGGTACATTTGAATATTAAGAGATTATGACTATAAAAGAAGCCATATTGGTTAGTTTGAAAGATTTCCCCCAAGGAGCAATAGCAAGGGAAGTCTATCAAAATATAATAGATAAAGGTATCTTTAAGTTTAATATAAATGCAAAGACTCCTGATGCAACTGTATCTGCTAACTTGGTTACAATGGCAAAGAAGGGAGATGCTCGTATTGGACGTTTTAAAAACGAGAAAAATATATACTGTTATTACCTTAGTGACTACGCTAAGAATATAGGAAGTATAACAGCCTCACAAACTCAAAAGAGTGCTATATCTAATGTAACTTTTCATGAGCGAGATCTTCATCCTCTTCTTTGCTGTTTTTTACATCATCAAGGAATTATGGCAAAGACCATCTTTCACGAAAAGTCAAAGAAAGATGATGAGCATCAAAAATGGATACATCCAGACATAATCGGAGCAAAGTTTGTCGAACAAATAAATACTGTTAGTAATTCGTTATTTAAGGCAATAAGTAAGAAAGATTCTTTACGACTATATTCATATGAATTAAAACGTAAGATCGATAATGATTATGAACTAAAGAAATGTTTCTTTCAAGCTGTTTCTAATTCGAGTTGGGCTAATAACGGATATCTTGTTGCTTTCGAAATCAATGAAGACCTTAAAGATGAGCTTGCACGTCTTAATCATTCTTTTGGTATTGGTTTCATTCTACTAAAAGCTAATCCATACGAGAGTCAAATTTGGTTAGAAGCTAAAGACCGACAGATAGACTTTAAAACAGTTAGTAAGCTTTGCGAGATTAATCCAAACTTTAAAGCTTTTATTAAATCTGTTGAGGCGACATTAACAGCAGACGAGAAGCATTTTACAGCATCGAAAGCCGCATTAGAAAATATCTGTGACAAATTTCCAAAGTCGGATGGAGAAATACAGAAACACTGTATAGATAAACATATTCCAACTAACGAAGAAGAATTTACAGAAGAAATATAAGAAATTTTCTAAAAGATTATGATAGATAACAACAATATATTACAGAAACTCGACGGACTTGAAGCCCGTTACGAAGAAGTATCAACGCTTATCACCGATCCTAATGTCATTGCTGATCAGTCACGTTATGTGAAGCTGACAAAGGAATATAAAGATCTTGGCGACATTATGGATGCTCGCCGCCGTTATATCAACTGTCTTACCACTATCAAAGAGGCAAAGAATATCCTTGCTAACGAGAGTGATGCAGAGATGAAAGAGATGGCACGTGAGGAGTTATCAGAGAACGAAGCACTCCAACCTGCACTCGAAGAAGAAATCAAGTTGTTGCTTGTACCGAAGGACCCAGAGGATGCTAAGAACGTTCAGATGGAGATTCGTGGTGGTGCTGGTGGTGATGAGGCTGCACTCTTTGCGGGCGACCTCTTTAATATGTATAAACGTTATTGTGACAAGAAAGGTTGGAAACTCTCTATCACAGCTGTATCTGAAGGTACTGCAGGTGGTTTTAAGGAGATTGACTTTGCCGTTGAAGGTGATAATGTCTATGGCACCTTAAAGTATGAGTCAGGTGTTCACCGTGTACAGCGTGTACCAGCTACCGAGACACAAGGTCGTATGCACACATCTGCTGCGACTGTTGCCGTACTGCCAGAGGCTGATAAGTTCGAAGTAAATATCAACGAAGGCGATATAAAGTGGGATACTTTTCGTTCAAGTGGTGCCGGTGGTCAGAACGTAAATAAGGTTGAGTCAGGTGTACGTCTGCGCTATCCTTGGAAGAATCCTAACACGGGTGAGGTTGAAGAAATCCTTATCGAGTGTACCGAGACACGTGACCAGCCAAAGAACAAGGAGCGTGCGTTGAGTCGTCTTTATACTTATATCTATGACCATGAACATCAGAAGTATGTTGATGACATCGCAAGCCGTCGTAAGACATTAGTGTCAACAGGTGACCGCAGTGCAAAGATTCGTACTTATAACTACCCACAAGGTCGTGTTACCGATCACCGTATCGGATTCACAACTCACGACTTACAGGGCTTCATGAATGGTGAAATTCAGGATATGATTGATGCTTTAACAGTTAAAGAAAATGCTGAAAAGTTGAAGGAAACAGAGTTATAATAACCAATTTTATTAAATATGAACACTGAAACAAAACCAAAGAAAGAAAGCAAATTAGATATTGACGGCAATTATGATTTGCGACTTGTAAAAATGTTGAATCCAGTACTTAGATGGGTACTCGCATTGCCGATAGCCTTTCTTGCTGCATGGGTTGTTCAAATTGTATACGGATTTGTGTTTAAACTTTTCTTATCAAACTTCGACGAATACGGAGTTGTAAGCATTGTCGTCAACAGTATCTTTATGATTATGAAGTATTCTGTGTTTGTAGTTGCAGCTGTTGCCACAAGTCCTGTTGCAAGAAACAAGAAGTTCGTTGTTTCAATAGTGTTTGCTATTATAGCATCACTCCTCAGTGTGGGTGCTACAGCATTGGCTGTTTCACTTGTTACTCCTCCAAGCTGGACAATGATAATAGCAACAAGTATAGCGGCTGTAGTTGGTGCATTCTTAGCAGTATGGAACGTTCACAGCGCTACTTCTAAACCTGTAACAGAAGAAAATAAAGATTCACAGCTATAAAAAGTAACTACAAGAAAAGCTATATCAAAGTTTAGGGGCGTATGGTTTGTGTATCTGTAATGCACAAAAATTACGGACACAAGAACCATACGCCCCTCAAATTACTACTGATAATCATTTAATATACTCTTTTGATAAATTCTTAAAAGACGACCTTTATGAACAGACAACAGTTAATCAACGAAATCTTTACAAAGAAGACATTCTTATGTGTGGGACTTGACACGGATATTAACAAGATACCATCACATTTAAAAAATGAGGATGATCCCATCTTTGCTTTCAATAAGGCAATCATTGATGCAACAGCACCTTATTGTGTTGCCTACAAGCCCAACCTTGCTTTCTATGAGTGCTATGGTTTGAAAGGTATGTTAGCATTTGAGAAGACCATTCAATATATAAAAGAGAACCATCCAAACCACTTTATCATCGCTGATGCTAAGCGTGGTGATATTGGCAACACATCTAAAATGTACGCCCAGACATTCTTTGAAGAGTATAACCTTGATTCTGTTACTGTTGCTCCATACATGGGCGAAGACAGCGTAAAGCCATTCCTTGAGTATGAAGGTAAGTGGGTTATTCTCCTTGCATTGACAAGTAATAAAGGTAGCCATGACTTCCAGCTGACTGAGGACAAGCAGGGCGAACGTCTCTTTGAGAAAGTCTTAAAGAAGTCACAAGAATGGGGAACAACAGAGAACCTCATGTATGTTGTAGGTGCAACACAAGGCAAAATGTTTGAGGATATCCGCCGTATGGCACCAGAACATTTCCTTTTGGTACCGGGTGTTGGTGCACAGGGAGGTAGCTTGCAGGAAGTTTGTAAGTATGGAATGACAAAAGACTGCGGACTGCTTGTAAACTCATCACGTGGTATTATCTACGCAAGTACAGATACAGATTTTGCTGAAGTAGCAGCTGTTAAGGCAAAAGAGTTGCAGGAAGAGATGGTTGTTGAACTTGAGCATATCGCGAAATAACGATATACCTATATAATAAAGAATAAGGCTCAGTAGACAAAACTAAGATATTGTCGACTGAGCCTTTTTATGTATCTCTAATTCTGAGAACTAAAAACGATATCCAAATCCTATATTAAGATAAATAGGATAAAGCCCAAAGCTAATCGTCTTAAACTCGCTTTCAAAGATGTCATTGAAAGCCCATGTAAGATCAGCATTGACTGTAAAGTGATTAAAAGCACGCCATGTTGCCCCCATCTGACCACCCCACTGGAAGTGACGGAGATTAGAAGAGAAATCATAAGAAGCTGTATTACCGTCTGCAAAGGTCAGTTTCTCACCAACAGGAGTACCTTCACGCAGATAGCCATCGCTTACATGACCCGTGAACTGACCATCTAACTTGATAGAAGAGTAAAGCCCTGCACGCACCTTCCAGCAATCATTGAAACGATAGTTCGCCATGACAGGAATGGTAAGAAGGGTTGTATTATAGTTTGTCTTTACATAACCTGTCCAATAACCAGCTACACGACTACCATCATTGAGAATCTCCATGCTGTAGTTCTTCACATTTGCACCAGTTATCATACCCTTCTCTTCAAACTTCAAACCAGCAGAAATACCCCATTTTTGGTCCTTACCGAGCCACTTTGTGACAGTTCCTTCCAAAGTTCCATTGAATTTTGGACTGTAACTACTAATCTCTCTGATTTCTACAGGTAAAGGAAGAGGAGATGCACCACCAATGTTCACACCAGCTTTCACCTCATATTCCCATCCATTATGGTCCGCAACATCCAGTGAAGAAGTGCGATCTGTCTGTGCAAAAGCTGTCATCGTGCAGCTCATTGCTGCGATTGCAACTGTTATAATATGCTTTTTCATTTGTCTTTTTTATCTTTATATTTTATATGTCAACTCGTGGACTGGTATAACTTGTTAAACTTGTAAAACTTGTAAACCTGTCAACTTATCGACTCGTCCAACTTGTTAACTTCAAACGTCTATTACTCAGAGTACAACTTCAATTCATCTACATAGAGCGTACTGCCCACAGCACCATTGAAAAATGCACCATCCTTACTTGACGACATGATGATAGCAAGGCTATACTTACCATTCTTCAACTTCTCACTGTCTATAGTACGACCTGCTACAGGCTCGAATGAGATAGAGAAACGTGTCCATTCTTCTGTTTCCTTGGCATTCTTGAGCTGTGCAAGAAGGACAATACGATCACTGGTCAGCGAATTAGTACCATCAAGATATTCTACACCATCGCCAGTTTCAAAGAACACAGCATATATAGCAAGACTATCCTTACGATCCTTAATCTCCTTTTTATTCTTATC
>CAMUQM010000143.1 GCA_947095945.1 uncultured Prevotella sp. | reverse complement strand
GGGTAAAAGATAATCTGTTTTCATAAAGTAGCTTTTTAAATTAATAAGACAAGATTTCTATCACGCCACAAAAGTAATACTTGTTTTTCTAAAAGTCAAGTAAACTATACAAAAAGATTGCTTTGATAATCTTATATTTAACCTATATTCACATTAAAAGCTACTTTTTGGGGTCTTTTATCTCATTCTTTTTCTGAATAGAATCAGCTTTTAATTCCTGTTGTGTCAAACGATAAGCCTTGAGGATAGGGTCTTCCTTATCCTCTAAACCATCCATCTTTTTGAAGACTTCGCGTAGCTTTTCAACATGCTGACGGTCTCTGCGTAACCGCTTATCAAGCATAAGCCCAACATCAAACTCTAATAGAGAATGGGCTGGCTTCTTCTCTAAGATGTCTCGCTTCGGCATCTTCTTCAACAGTTCACGCCCGTCAACAACCTGTTTTCCTATGACTACGACTTCATCAAGATAATGTTCAGCGGGAAAAAGAAAGACAGTATCACGCAACACCTCGTCTCTCAACAGTTTCTCAGGTGCGTATCCTTTCTTTTTGAAAGTGGCAGTCTGAAATGAATTAGGTAGATTAATGATGCCTTGCCAAGTAGTAAGTCCCACATTCTTTCCATCCGCATTAACCAATACATCACGTATTGGAAAGCGCGTAGCTCCGTCACATACCAGCACTTTCTGTGCCTGAAGTGACGAAAACGGTAGCAAAAGCCACAAGAAAAATAGGACTATTCGTATCTGCATAGCACTCAACTCTCTACTGCAAACTTACACAAAAATTTTCTTATTCAGCTTTTCCCGTAATTATTTTTATCGAAAACCCACAAGATAGTAACATTGTTTAAGAATGAGAAAACTATCTATTATCAAAAGAAAAGGCAAATAAATAATCAGTCTATCAAGTACCATATCTTTCCGTCTTCTACAAAAAACTTATTCCCTTATCAATCGATATTTGTAAACTATTTTCGCGCAACTCAAAACCAATACATGCTCTTTTAGCTTTGAAAAGATGCCTAATTGACTTGCAAAAGATGCTCTTTTGAGCTCAAACTAACGCCCTTTTGAAGTCCAATTAAGCACCTTTTCTTGCACGACTTTATAACCAGCTGATTTCCTGTTAGTTGCAAACTTGATTTTTATACGTGTTTTTGCCATTATTTGTAGATGTTTTGTCTGAAATTATGTAATGATTTTTCAAGAATTTATCAGTGGATTTTCAAAGTGATAAAATGAAAAGATTTTCTGTGTCGGAGGATGATAATAGAATAGACAATTGACAGTCTTGACTATATTTCTGTTTAATGAATAACTTTGATTCTTCTGTTAAACTTATACGAAAAGCATCTACGCATTTAACGGAAGAACCTTTTTCATGTCATATCTGATAACTTTTATACCAAAATTACTACTTAATTATATTACCAATAACGATTATTTAGAAAGAAAATAGACCATTCTTAGTGTATAAAAAACTCCATTCTATCTCTAATTTATATCGAAAAATGAAAAAAATAACGTATCTTTGCAGGCGTTAATTCATTTGATATAAACCTGATATGATAAAATCATTATTTTATTTTAACATCAAAAGAACGATATTCTCAACACGTAACCGTATGTTGCAAAGAGGATTACTCGTTCTTTCCTTCCTATGTTTCGTATCAGCAAACTATGCTGATAATGTTGATTTCAAGACAGCTTTGCGCATTGCCAGAGCATATGTAAATGTCAGTCAAAAGACTGTCAAGAACTTAAAAACACGTGCTGCAGCAACAGCAACACAACAACCTTACTATGTTTTCAACGATGATGCAGGCAAAGGCTTTGTTGTCGTTGCGGGCGATGATAAGATGGGTGAGGTGTTGGCTTACAGTAAAGAGGCTTCGCTCGATATGACAAACCTCAATCCAGAAGCACGTTACCTCTTCGATGCCTATCGACAGGTATATGAAGAATTGGGAAAGAATAAGGCACGCACCACACGTGCTGAAGCAGCAAAAACGACAGTTGATGCTGTGCAGCCCCTGCTGAAAAGCAAATGGGGACAGTCCTATCCTTACAGCAAACAGACTTATTACGTTACGGGCTGTGTAGCAACAGCAGTCGCACAAGTAATGTATTACCATAAATGGCCAGCACAAGGAAAAGGGCAGGAAAGCTACACGGTGAGATTTAACAATACTGTACGTTCTGCAGATTTCACAAAGTCTCATTACGACTGGGACAATATGCTGCCTGATTATAATCGCAGAAATGTAACAACACAGCAGGAAGATGCTGTGGCATTGCTGATGAATGACGTAGGTATTGCTACCAATATGCAATACACTGATGGTGCAAGCGGTACGCAAAGCTATATGGCTGAACGCGCATTGCGCAATCATTTTGACTATGATGCTGCAATGATAGCAAGATCACATGAAGGAGTTGCTAACTTTATCGAGATTGTAAAGAAAGAACTCCGCAATGGCTTTCCGCTCTACATATCTGGTGATTCAAAAACTGGAGCAGGTCATGCGTGGGTTTGCGATGGTTTCGATAATAACGATAGGTTCCACATGAATTTTGGTTGGAATGGTCAGGCCGATGGCTATTACTCGCTTGCTGCCTTAAATGTTACATCTACAGGTAGCGAATTTAATGGCGCACAGCATAGCTTCAACCTTAGACTTCATGTTATTGCGATACATCCTAATAAGCCGGGCACACCAAAAATTGATGCAGATATAGCTTATCAATCACCTGATATCAATTTTGATTACGGAAGTGATATGGCGTTTGTTGGCGATGCTCCTACGACCTTATCTGCTTCTGCTAAGGTGATGTACTCAAGGTTTATCAACCAGAGCCAAAGCGAACTTGTGGGCGATATCGGTTTGGGTATCTATGACCAAGAGGGCAACTTGATTAAGGTAACTCCTTATGGACAAGATGGAAAGGAGATTTTTACGAAAGCTCGCTTTATTTTTAACGAAGGCAAGTGGGTTTCTGGAGGTGTGATTGATGATAAAATAACCTTCACACTCGACTTTACCACATTGACAAACGGTATCTATTCGCTCTATCCGATTGCATCACGGATGCAGGATGACGGAACATTAGGTGCTTGGGCACGCATGAAAAAGGCACCACGCATCATTATGAAGGTGGAAAATGGTAAGATAACTTACTTGGAGTTGCCATCAGCGACACCAGCCTTCCAGCTTACAACCGACCCAGAGTTTGACAGCAAACCAGTACCTGCAGAGGCAAATGTGCTCCGTCTGAACATCCGCAAATTAGATGCTAATTTCTTCAACGGAACCGTAAAAGTTGAACTTCTCAACAATGAAAACAAGGTAGTATATACCACAAAGACAGATGAAGTGGTAGACTTTGATGTCTACACTACGGCACGCATTAGATTACCGTTCAACCTTCCTTTCGACTTTGCAGCGGGTACCTATCGTCTGCGCACCACTGTTACCAGTGCCGACAAGGGCGACTGTCAGGTGCGTGAGAAGGTTTCACAAGAGCCTTATACTATCACGATTGAGGATGGAAAGCGAGCTGACCTCTTCTCAAGACTGACTGTTTTCGCTCAAGATAACGATGAGGGAAGTGTTCCTTTGGAGAACTTTGATGTATCAAGAAGCCCAATATTCAGGGTGAGTAGTATTGCTATTCTTGCCAAAAATGTGCAGTACAAGGGTAGCCTAACACTCTATCTCATCGACACAGTGACAGGTATGTCTATCCCTGTGATGAAGAAGCCGCTGCAGGTAGACCTCAAACAGGCAGGAAACATGACGGTGATTACCAGCGACTGGATTAACCCTAAGACTGAGAAACTCATCAACAACCGCCGCTATAGACTGGCATTGATTGGTGTGGTAGATGGTAAGAACGTTGATTTAATACCAGAATCTACGAAGTCACCTTACCTTACTCTCATCAATGGACCATACGACAGATACCCTGATGATGTAGCAAATGGTGTGGAAGATATACATATTAAACCTACATTACAGTTTGTTGACGGACGTTTGTACGTACAACAGCAGGGTTTAAAGCGAGTAGAAGTGTATGGTATGAACGGCATATTGGTCGTAAGCAGCACTGCAAATGGCACCGACAACCTTACCCTCTCTTTGCCAAAGGGAACCTACGTGGTACGTATAACCACACAAGGAGGTCGCTACACAAGCGTTATCCGATAAGCAATCATCCTATAACAAAGAGCGAGTACCTATCTTGGCACTCGCTCTTTTTCCGTCTTTTAGCAATGTGTTCGTGCTCAGCACGTGTGGTGTTGTTGGTAAGCACCATACGTGCTAAGCATAAACACCAATAGTGCTAAGCACTAAATAGCCTGAAAAACATTATCCATCGGCTTACAATTTACCAATAGAAAGAAGCTATACTACCCAAGCACGCAAAAGGCTGAACCCCAAATTAGGAGTTCAGCCTCAAAAAATATATCTTAATAAGACTGACTAAACAACAACAATGGCTGCGCAAGTCAGTGCCTACAAGTAGACTATTTCAAGACACCAAGTTCTTTACCAATCTTGATGAAAGCATTAATACATTTGTCAAGCTGTTCACGGTTGTGACCCGCTGAGAGCTGAACACGAATACGAGCCTCGCCCTTTGGTACTACTGGATAATAGAAACCAGTCACATAGATACCCTCTTCAAGGAGCTTAGCTGCATATACCTGAGACAACTTAGCATCGTAAAGCATAACTGCACAGATAGCACTCTGGGTTGGTTTAATATCAAAACCAGCAGCCATCATCTTGTCACGGAAATAGTTAACGTTCTCAACCAATTTGTCATGAAGTTCATTGCTCTCCTTCAACATCTTGAAAACTTCAAGGCTGGCACCGATAATACATGGTGCAAGTGAGTTAGAGAAGAGGTAAGGACGGCTGCGCTGACGAAGCATATCAATGATTTCCTTGCGACCAGTTGTGAAACCACCGAGTGCACCACCAAATGCTTTACCAAGTGTACCTGTGTAGATATCCACACGGTCGTAAGTCTTGCAGAGTTCGCTTACACCATGACCTGTTGCACCAACGACACCAGCAGAGTGAGACTCATCAACCATCACGAGAGCATTGTACTTCTCTGCGAGGTCGCAAATCTTGTCAACTGGAGCTACGTTACCATCCATTGAGAACACACCATCAGTAACGATGATACGGAAACGCTGTTCCTGTGCCTCCTGCAAACAACGCTCAAGGTCTGCCATATCGGCATTTGCGTAACGATAACGCTTCGCCTTACAAAGACGTACACCATCAATAATAGAAGCATGGT
>CAMUQM010000142.1 GCA_947095945.1 uncultured Prevotella sp. | reverse complement strand
AAGTCTTTCAAGAATTTATCTTCGTTCATCTTTCCAAAATATGTTTAAGTTCTTGCCGTCCACGTGAGAGTTGTTTCTTAATTGCATCCTCACTGTTTTCGGTTATCTCTGCAATCTCTTTTATCTGATAACCCTGCATATAATAGAGCAGGATACTTGTGCGCATTGTCTCCGAGAGCGTTGCCAACGCAGTGTGTAGTTCTTGATAGCGGAAGGCATCATCACTCTTACTGTTCCCTTGGAGCGTGATAGCCTTCTCAAGGGGTAGTTCCTGTTGGTGTTTTTGTTTGCGACGTGAGTCGATGAAGACACGATAAGCAATTTTCATTAGCCAAGCCGAGAACTGTCCACGTTCGTCATATTGACTGCTACGAAGGTAGGCTTTGATGAGTGCCTCTTGAGCAATATCGTCAGCTTCAGCACTGTTGCCGCAGCATAGGGCCGTCAGGAACCGGCGTAATGCTGCCTGTTCCCGACCGACCTGTTCGACGAATTGTTCTCTTGTCATAATAACCTAATCGTTGTCTTTCAAATTATTCAAAGTCTTTTTGGCATTGTTGTAGGCGATTAACAACCCGCATCCTACTGCCAATGGGACAACACCAAATACGGCGCCTATAGGGATATATCCTTTGTCAAAACTTTGCAAAATGCTCAAAACTATAATAACCAATATGGTTGCCGCCCCTCCGATAAGACAGATTGTCCCCCAAAGTAGTTCCTGGTGCATTTTTGTCATCAGTTGCTCTTTGTATGATTTCTTTGAAGAGTTCAGCTTGTCGAGAAACTCCTGCACGTCAATGTCAGGATTCTTTTCAATAATAGCCGTAACAATCTCGCTTCTTTTGTCTGTTTCGTGTTGTTTGTTACGGTAAGAGAGCCAAGCCATTATGATAGGAAGAACTACTACAATTGCTATTGGAACGAGACTTTTAATGATTGATTCTAATATTACATAATTCATAATCATTTGTTTTTAATATGTTATACATTTGGTTTTCTTTCTGAACCGATTCACTTGTATAACGTTGTTGATTTGTAAAAGGTGACATCAAAGGCATAAATTTATTTGTTTTATGGTATTAATTGTATTCTTGATAATGGCTCTTTTTTATGCTAACAACAGCTTTTGAGCGAATTATTTACATGAAAATAAATATTTCTTGTCGTGAAAATAATTCTTTTTTATCATGAAAATAAATATTTCTTTTCATGAAAATAATTCGTTGGAATGTAGCTATAAGAAGTTAAAAGGGCATTTATCAGCAGTTTATCTCTTACCTCTAATATCCGTAGAGAGCATGGATAAAATCCGTCCTCCTTTCTTTCTCTCTCTTTATTAGTATCAGGAACGGAGGTAATGTCTTAACTCCTTTTACTACCTTCGCACTCTTTAACTCCTCAATCCCTATCTTCTCTCTTGGAAGAATCGCTGCATCAAGGCACGACATTCTTCTTCCATAACCCCGTATGTGACGTTAGCTTTAGGGTGGAAAGCCTTGGGCGCATATTCATGGTAGCCCCGTTTTTCATCGGGACAACCATAGACAATGCGTCGGAGTTGCGCCCAACCGATGGCACCAGCACACATGATGCAAGGTTCAACCGTTACATATAGCGTGCAATCTTGCAGATATTTTCCTCCCAACTCATTGGCTGCCATGGTTATTGCTTGCATTTCTGCATGTGCAGTAACGTCATTGAGTGTCTCTGTCAGGTTATGGGCACGAGCAATGATGCGGTCGCGGCATACCACAACAGCACCAATAGGGATTTCACCTTCTTTATAAGCAGCTTCGGCTTCAGCCAATGCACGCTGCATATAGTATAGGTCTTTCTTGCTTTGTTCTTCTGTACTCATACTGCAAAAATACGGGTTTTATTTTGATTTTACGAAAGATTATTCTAACTTTGTGCGTGAATATTAATGTACACAATTCTTGACGGGAGTGATAAAGTTTAAGGATCTTAGAAGAAGTAGGCAATACCTTTGTTTCATCCGTAAATCGATTTGATACGTATAAAGAATTATCTTATCTCCTTCTAATAGTCTAAACTTCTAAAACTTCTGCAAGTTAAGGAAAGAAAGACGCATGGCATACCATAACGAATTAGGTAAATGGGGAGAGGATGTGGCGGTAAGTTATCTCCAACAGTTGGGTTATGTCATTCTTCATCGTGATTGGGATTATCATCATCGAGACTTAGATATTGTTGCTATAGATAATGGTACGCTGGTTATCGTTGAGGTAAAGACCCGAAAGAATGAGCAGTTTGCTGATGCCGATGAGGCTGTCACCGTGCAGAAAGTGCGTTCGCTCTCGATAGCTGCCAATGCATACGTCAAGCGATATAATATGAGTTTGGATATTCGCTTTGATATTATTACCGTCGTAGGGCAACCAACAGGAACCAATGAAGTGCGTCATGTGAAGGATGCCTTTCTTCCATTCGTATAAAGAATAGATTGTAAATGAAGATTATAGATGCCGTGTTAGGCTTTTTCAAGCCAACAGTAGTAGAGAAAGAAAGAGAAATTAAGGTCGTAAGGCTGGATTCTGTTGATAGTACAAACGCCTATCTGCGCACCTACACACCTGCTGAAGATGAGCCAATGACAGTCGTTGTTGCTGATTATCAGACAGCAGGAAAGGGGCAGGGGACGAACACTTGGGAGAGTGAAGCTGGTAAGAACCTGTTGTTTTCGGTCCTTGTTCACCCGACGATGCTGCCAGTCCGTAGTCAGTTTCTACTCTCAGAAGCTGGTGCTTTGGCACTGAAAGAGGCTTTGGCAGACTATGTAAAGGATGATATCCGTCTGAAATGGCCAAATGACATCTATTGGAAAGATAAGAAACTAAGTGGTACGCTGATTGAAACAAAGCTCGCTGCGGGGCGTATAAAGGATTGCGTTTTTGGCGTGGGACTGAATGTAAATCAGGCAATGTTTCATAGTGATGCTCCTAACCCCATTTCTCTCTGTCAGATTTTAGGGCATGAGGTTGATAAAGAAGAACTGTTGAATAAGATAATCAAGAAGTTCTCCGAACTCTATCAGCTCTTGGAAATGGGCGGATATAATGATATCAGTGCAATGTATCACGAAGCCTTGTATCGTCGTGGAGGCTTTCATAAGTTCCGTGATGCTGATGGTGCGTTTGATGGTGCGATTGTCGAAGTAGAAGACGATGGGCATCTCATCCTCCGTGACAGCAAGGGTATGATACGTGAATACCAATTCAAAGAAGTAGAATTTGTTATATAATTAGGTTTTGGGGAGATAAAGAAGTCCTCCTCAATGCCTTTAACTCCAAAAATAATGGCAAGATTTAAAAGAATACTCCTGAAGCTCTCGGGCGAGAGTTTGATGGGAAAGCAGGGCTTCGGTATTGACCCTGAGCGTCTTAGTGACTATGCAAAGCAGATAAAGGAAGTACACGAAATGGGCGTACAGATTGGTATCGTTATCGGTGGCGGTAACATCTTCCGTGGCTTGAGCGGTAGCCAAAAAGGCTTTGACCGTGTGAAAGGTGACCAGATGGGTATGTGTGCAACCGTTATCAACTCGCTTGCGCTCAGTTCAGCACTTGAGGCTGCTGGTGTGAAAGCTAAGGTCTTGACCGCTATCCGTATGGAACCAATCGGCGAGTTCTATAGCAAGTGGAAGGCTATCGAGGCTATGGAAGCAGGTTATGTTTGTATCTTTTCAGCTGGTACTGGTAGTCCTTACTTTACTACTGACACTGGTTCCAGCTTGCGTGGTATTGAGATTGAGGCTGACGTTATGCTCAAGGGAACACGTGTGGACGGTATCTACACTGCTGACCCAGAGAAAGACCCAACGGCAACAAAGTTCTCTTCCATCACTTACGATGAGATTTACACGAAGGGGCTTAAGGTGATGGACCTCACTGCAACGACTATGTGCAAAGAGAATGACCTCCCTATCTATGTCTTTAATATGGATGTTGTCGGTAATCTAAAGAAGGTTATGGACGGCGAGGATATTGGTACGTTGGTACATAATTAATGCTGAATATTCCTAAGCTAATAGCTGTTGCTGCTGATAGGTAGTTATCTGTCTGCAGCAACATATATAAGATAAAAATCGACGAGAGAACTGTTCTTAGTCCTGAAAACCTTTTGGATATAGATTGATGAGAAATTATTGGATAAAAATATTAAATATATACATTGTGCAATGTTATAAAAAATAATTTTCTTATCTTTGCAACTCAAATTCTAATTGTATAAACCTATGAATAGAAAAAATACATTACTTATTCTCTTTACGCTGTTGTTCAGCCTTGCAGCTATGGCACAGCAGAACCCTGTTCACTTTTCTGTACAACAGAAGCAGGTTTCCCCAACAGAGGTAGAGGTTGTCTTCACAGCGAAGATTGATCAGGGATGGCACGTATATTCAACGAATCTTCCTGCTGATGGTCCTACGTCTGCTTCTTTGCATGTGGACAAAGTGGAGGGTTTGACACCAGTTGGTAAACTCACAACACGCGGTAAAGAGTTGAATGTTTACGATAAAACTTTTGAGATGAAACTACGTTATTTTGAAAATAGCGTTGGTTTCGTTCAGCGTTACAAGATAACAGCCAAGACCTATAGTATAAAAGGTTACTTGGAATATGGTGCTTGTAATGATGAGATGTGTTTACCACCAACACAAGTAGAATTCAATTTTAAAGGCAATGGACCAGCTTCTGCTCCTGCAGCAACACCAACAGCTGCTAACACAGAAACGGAAAAAACAACGACAGCTGCTACTGATGTAGCAGCTGATGGTTTATCTGCACTTACCGCAATGACTGCAGATACTGCTAAAAAGGCAGACGTGTTACCTATCGATACAGCAGGACCATTAAAGCAAGAAAATGCACAAGTAAATGCAGATGCTAATTTGTGGCAGCCAGTCATTAAGGAATTGTCAGCATTTAATAGCACGAATGATAGCTCTAATAGCTCTCTTTTAGCTATTTTCTTTATGGGTATTGTTGGTGGTCTTATTGCTCTGCTCACCCCTTGTGTGTGGCCTATCATCCCAATGACGGTTAGCTTCTTCCTCAAGAGAGCAAAGGACGACCGTAAGAAAGGAATCCGTGATGCAGTGACATACGGTTTGTCAATCATTGTCATCTATATGGCTTTGGCAACGCTTGTGACTTGGGCTTTCGGACCACAGAAGTTGAATGAGTTGGCAACAAACGCACCGTTCAATGTGTTCTTCTTCCTTCTGTTAGTAGTCTTTGCTTTCAGTTTCTTCGGTTGGTTTGAACTTCGATTACCTTCTTCATGGGGTAATGCGGTTGACAATAAGG
>CAMUQM010000141.1 GCA_947095945.1 uncultured Prevotella sp. | reverse complement strand
GTTCTGTTTCAGCTTTAGCAAATAAGCCACAACGCTTGCGTGACATCTCATCTCATGATGATCCGCGCATAGACATGCACGATGGCGAGCTAAACCGAGTGTTAGGTGGGGGATTAGTACCGGGTAGTATTGTACTGCTTGGTGGCGAACCGGGCATCGGTAAGAGTACGCTAACGCTGCAAACGATTCTCCACATGACACAGCGAGTACTCTATGTCAGTGGTGAGGAAAGTCCTCATCAGATAAAGATGCGTGCCGAAAGAATTTCTAAAGACATTTCAGAGAATATAATTATCTTATCGGAAACTTCCTTAGAACATATCTTTGAGCATATCCGTGACGTACAGCCAGAACTTGTTGTTATCGACTCTATCCAGACTATCTCAACGGAAGACGTTGATAGTAGTCCCGGTAGTATTACTCAAGTGCGCGAATGTGCATCAGCCCTCCTGCGCTTTGCCAAGACAAGTGGGGTTCCCGTCATTCTCATCGGGCATATCAATAAAGAGGGAAGCATTGCCGGACCAAAAATATTAGAGCATATTGTGGACACCGTGATTCAGTTCGAAGGCGACCAACATTATATGTATCGTATCCTTCGAAGCATTAAAAACCGCTTTGGTTCTACGTCAGAACTCGGCATCTATGAAATGGAACAGCAGGGACTTCGTGAAGTTAGCAACCCTTCCGAACTCCTGCTTACAGAAGACCACGAGGGATTGTCGGGTGTTGCTATCTCAAGTACTATTGAAGGTGCACGCCCTTTCCTTGTTGAAACACAAGCGCTTGTATCATCTGCTGCTTACGGAACTCCGCAACGTTCTGCCACAGGCTTTGACCAACGTCGCCTTAACATGCTCCTCGCCGTATTAGAGAAACGTGTCGGTTTTAAGCTCATGCAGAAGGATGTCTTCCTGAACATTGCGGGTGGATTGCGCGTGACAGACATGGCAATGGACCTCAGTGTTATTGCTGCCGTACTCTCATCGAATGTTGACACACCAATAGAACAAGGTTGGTGTATGTGCGGTGAGGTTGGACTGAGTGGTGAGGTACGTCCTATCAGCCGTATTGAACAGCGCATTGCAGAAGCAGAAAAGTTAGGCTTCAGCCATATCATTATCCCTAAGTATAACCTTTCAGTACTTACAGGTAAGTACAATATACAGCTTCATCCCGTAAGAAAGGTTGAAGAAGCACTTAGAGCATTGTTTGGATAAAACAATAATGATACACTTTAAGACGGACTCTCAAAATGTATCATACCCCACTTTTGTAATAAAAATTCAGCAGCCTCAATTCAAACAGATGCTTAATAGCATTCGAATTAAGCATCTATTGACTTCTAAAAGATGCTCTTTTGAGGTCTAACTAACGCCCTTTTGAAGTCCAATTAAGCACCTCTTCGAATAACACTTTGTAACATCCTTATTACAAGAGAGTTACAAAGATGTTCAAAAAGGTGTTTTTTCACCATTATTTAGTCAAAAAAACAAGGTTGTAATGTAAAGAAAATTCATCATCGGAGAGAAAGAGAATTATTCACTTTTATTAGAATAATAACATTACAACTCTAATAATTATTGAATTTTAAATTCTCATACCTTTAAGAATCTCATTCATCTTCTGCTTTGTCTCAATACGTGTTGGAACCAAAGGAAGACGCAACACATTTTCTATCATACCCATATCGTTCAAGAGAGCCTTGCAGCCTGCAGGGTTACCATCAACGAAGAGAAGCTTATAAAGTTCGGTAAACTGATGATGTATCTTGCGCGCTGGCTCATACTCACCCTTGAATTCCAAACGAATCATACGTGAGAACTCCTTAGGAAGGGCGTTACCAATAACAGAGATAACTCCCACTGCACCGCTCGCTATCATTGGGAAGGTCAATGCATCGTCACCACTGATAACCTCAAAGTGCTTTGGCTTATTCTTAATAATCTCATCAACCTGCTCTAAGTTACCAGAAGCCTCTTTGATTGCAACAACATTAGTAAACTCAGAAGCAATGCGAACAGTTGTCTCAGCAGTCATATTGACACCTACACGACCCGGCACATTGTATAATACAACTGGGATTGGACTTGCCTTAGCAATAGCCTTAAAATGCTGATAAAGTCCCTCCTGACTTGGTTTATTATAATAAGGACAGATGCTGAGAATACCATCAATACCACTCCAATCAGTCGTTTTGATTTCTTCTACAACAGCTGCTGTATTGTTTCCACCACAATATTTCAGAATTGGCACGCGCCCATTAACAACTCGTTTGATAACAGCGGTCAATTCATTCTTTTCTTCATGTGATAGGCAAGGAGCCTCACCAGTAGTAGCAAGAATGCAGAAGAAGTCAGCACCATTATCAAGATGGTAGTTAACCAAATTTACAAGTGCTTCATAATCAATACTGAAATCTTCCTTAAATGGAGTTATCAATGCTATACCTAATCCATGAAAAACATTCTGCATAGTAATTATCGTCTTTTAAGAGACTCACGATAAAGACTCCTTGGGGGAGTTAATGCGCAGTCCCATTCATATTAAACGCTGAAGGCGCGTCTACCAATATCGTTGCAAATATAGCAAATATTTATCAATAACCAAAGACTTTTACCCTTTATCTTAAGGAGTAAGTCTTCATCTTAACGTGAGCCAATCCATAGGAATATCATTCCAAGGAGAACAAAACACAAGTCGATTGCTTTTGCCTTTAAATTCTTCTCTCTAAACAATACGGCACCACATAAGAACGATACAAGAACGGAGCCACGGCGCACCATTGAGATAATAGAAATCATTGCACCCGGTAATGAGAGTGCATAGAAATAGGCGAAGTCTGCCATTGAAAGAAAGATAGAGATAAGTAAGATAGACCACTTCCACGAGAAACGAGCAGTCTGCCCTACTTTCTTTCGCTGATTGAAGACATAGACAAGAAGAACCGCACCCATCATCATACACTGATAGATATTATACCAACTCTGCGCCATCATACGATCAAGTCCTACTCCACCATTCTCAGGACTTGCCATCAGGTATTTATCAAGCAGACCACTGCAAGTTCCCATCAAAGCTGCCAACACCAAAAAGAATATCCACTTATTGTGCTTAAAGTCTATACCCTCTTTCTTACCGCTTCTTGCTAATAGGAATAAAGATATAATAGCCAAACTGACACCTATCCATTGCCAAGCATTAAGCCGTTCGCCAAAGACAAGCATTGCGCCAACAAGTGTCATGACAGGTCGTGTAGCGTTAATCGGGCCGACTATCGTCAAGGGTAGCTGTGCAATCGCAAAATAACCAAACACCCATGACAGAAGTACAATTACGCTCTTTAGTATAATCCATCGGTGCATCTCCCATCCACCTGAACCAACATAAAAGATACTGGAATCAAGTACGTGGGTATATTGAGATAATAAAATCAACGGTAAGAAGATTGCCGAACAGAAAAGTGTATTGAGAAAGAGTACAGGTATGACGTCATTCCCACGAAGAGAATACTTCTTCGACGTATCGTAAAGTCCCAACAATGTTGCTGAGACAAAAGCTAAAAGAATCCACATAAGCTCTTCTCTAATACTTTACCTCCCAAAGGAAGAGCGCATTGCCCGGCATACTTTCACCTGCATCGCTTCGTGTTCCTCCATCTACAATCTTCTTAAAATCATCTAACGAAAGACGACCTCTTCCCACTTCAACTAAAGTACCAACAACGGCACGTACCATATTGCGTAAGAATCGGTTAGCTGTGATTACAAAACACCAATTCGTGACAGTATTATCAGTTGGCAAAGCAAATTCCTCATTTGCAGGAATCCATCGTGCTTCTGTAAGATTACAGATAGTTGTTTTAACGTCCGCTCCTGTCTTACAGAAACATTTAAAGTCTTTCTCCCCTATCAAATAGGCTGCAGCCTCATTCATCTTATCAAAGTCTAAAGCATAACGAAGCTCACACGAATACTGTCGTGAGAAGGGTTGTTTGCCCGTATGGACATAATAATGATAAGTACGTGAGGTCGCAGAAAAACGTGCGTGAAGTTCTTCATTGACAGGTTCTATCTTACTTACTGACACATCACGTGGTAATAGTCGGTTTACTTTATATACTAATTGTTCACTATCAAACGACAATTCAGTATCAAAGTGTGCAACCATCATTCTGCCATGAACACCTGCATCAGTACGTCCTGCACCTGTAACGGCAATCGTTTCTCTTAGTATTGTAGACAAAGAGTGCTCCAATACTTCCTGAACAGAAATTCCATTGGGTTGAATCTGCCAGCCATGATAGGCTGTACCATCGTATGAAAGGGTGATAAAATATCGTTGCATAACTATCTGCAAAGGTACAAATAATTACTTAAACTCTATCCTCCCTGCCCAAAAACTCCATAAGATCCATACTGCCATCAGCATGAAATAGTATATAAAAAGCTGTAAGATGCTTATGTGCACATTCTCTACACTTGCGTAAGTTAGGCTCGCAAGCCAATGGAGAGAGGTATTCAAAGTTTCTGTTATAACACAGATAAACTTCCCAATAAAGGATGACAAAGAAGGGAAAGGACTAAGAAGAAGTAGACAGAACGACGATGATACTATTACCATTGTGCTTGGCACTGCAATAAGGCTACTAATAGCAAAGACCGTCGAAATCCTTCCAAAGTAATAAGCTATCAAAGGTGCTGTACCCAATTGTGCAGCTAAAGATACGGCAACCATTCCCCACAACCATCTTACAACCACAAGACTCTTCTTTTGTTTCAAAGGTATTAATTCATAAATGAGCGGATAGAACAGAAGAATTGCCCATACAGAGATAAAGGATAGTTGAAAACCTATATCATAAAGATTATAAGGGTTACTGACAAGCATGATGATAGCGGTTAGCGCTAATGTGTTAACAGAAAGTCTATCCCTATTCAAAAGCGTTACGAAAGAGTAGATTGTCAGCATCACTGCAGAACGAACAACAGAAGAGGACATCCCAACTAAAACAACATAAGTCCAAAGAATGAGAAGAATAAATAGCTCACTCATGCCCCTTCTGAACATTCTCGGTAGTATGCGTTCACACCAACTCATCAAGAATATAAGCAAACCATATAAGATTGTTAGATGCAAACCAGACAAAGCTAAAACATGACTTGCACCTGTTATTGAGTAATCTTCCTTTACATCTTTACTAATCAACTGCTTATCGCCAAGTGTCATTGCAGATACTATAGCTAAATGAGTACTATCAAGATTGGTTTCTAACACCTTCATTAACTTCTCTCTATAGCCTGCTGCAACTAATGATGTACGTTGAAGAAAACTCATCTGGTGAAGATTCACTTTTGCTTTCTGCCATT
>CAMUQM010000140.1 GCA_947095945.1 uncultured Prevotella sp. | reverse complement strand
ATAAACTTATAAACTAACAATATAAATCAAAACAACATGAAATTATTGGAAGGTAAGACAGCCCTGATTACAGGTGCTGCACGTGGTATTGGTAAGGCTATCGCATTGAAGTTTGCAGAGGAGGGTGCAAACGTTGCGTTCACCGACCTCGTTATTGACGAGAATGGTAAAGCTACTGAGGCAGAGATTGCCGCTTTTGGCGTAAAGGCTAAAGGTTATGCAAGTAATGCTGCAGACTTCGCACAGTCAGAAGAGGTTGTAAAGCAGGTTAAGGAAGAGTTCGGTTCTATTGATATCCTCATTAACAATGCTGGTATTACTAAAGATGGTCTTATGCTTCGTATGACTGAGCAACAGTGGGATGCTGTTATCGCAGTAAACCTTAAGAGTGCCTTCAACTTCATTCACGCCTGTGTACCAGTAATGATGCGTCAGCGTGGTGGTAGTATTATTAACATGGCAAGTGTTGTTGGTGTTCACGGTAATGCTGGTCAGGCTAACTATGCTGCTTCAAAGGCTGGTATGATTGCTTTGGCTAAGAGCGTTGCTCAGGAGATGGGTCCTAAGGGTATCCGTGCAAATGCAATTGCTCCCGGTTTCATTGATACAGCTATGACACAGGCTTTGGATGACAATATCCGTAAGGAATGGACATCAAAGATCCCTCTCCGTCGTGGTGGTACTGTTGAAGATATTGCTAATACAGCTGTTTATCTTGGTTCTGAACTGTCAAGCTATGTTACAGGTCAGGTTCTCCAAGTTGATGGTGGTATGAATATGTAAAGCTTCTTCCCTCCCTCCATATTGTAAAGCTGAAAGGGTAGGGAGGGAAGAAATTAACTTGCTTCTATAAATCTCTTTGACTCATTAAAGTAAGTAGGTTAGACATTTCTACTAACACATACATTGCAGACAAAAGACTTTATTTAAGCTGTTTCTCTATAATTGTTAATACCGATAATCTTTTATTATAGCGCTCTATAAAACATGTCTTACTATGGAAGTACTTTACGAAGATAACCATATCATCATCGTCTATAAAGAAGCAGGCGAGATAGTTCAAGGCGATAAAACAGGTGATGAACCTTTATCAGAGATTGTCAAACAATGGATAAAGGAGAAATACCAGAAGCCTGGCAATGTTTTTTTGGGTGTTGTGCATAGACTTGATCGCCCTGTTTCAGGATTGGTTGTCTTTGCCAAGACTTCAAAAGCACTTACAAGACTAAACGATATGTTCCGCAATGGTGAGGTACATAAGACTTATTGGGCTATTGTTACACGTCCACCATTAGAATCGGAAGCTACATTAACAGATTGGCTTGTACGTAACGAACGACAGAATAAGAGTTACGCTTATAATCACCAAGTTCCAACTTCTAAGAAATCTATCTTACATTATAAGGTAATCAACCAGTCAGAACGTTACACACTATTAGAGATTAATTTGATGACGGGGCGTCATCATCAGATTCGTTGTCAGTTATCTAACATGGATTGCCCTATAAAAGGCGACTTGAAATATGGCGCTCCACGCTCTAATTCAGATGGAAGTATCTGTTTATTGAGCCATCGCGTTGAGTTTATTCACCCAGTTTCAAAGGAAAATATTAGTATAGAATCACCGTTGCCTAAAGATAATCTTTGGCAAGCAATAGGTAAATTCTAATAGAGAATCTTAAATTAAGCAAGACTAATAGGTACAACTTTCATTGGTTTTTATCATCCGCACAATATGTGCGAGGCATAAACACAATATGTGCGAAGCGTCAACACAATACGTGTGAGGCATCGCACATGATAAAATAAAGTATTAAAACATCGGGAGAAGGTAGTCAGATAAACTATATTATCTCCTTAATTTATACCACGTTCATTCAAAGCTTTAGCATACTTTGCAGCATTCACTTGATGCTCTTCATATGTTTTAGCAAAGTTATGTGTACCGCTAAAATCCTCCTTAGCACACATATAGATATAATCATGATGAACATAATCTAACACTGCATCAATAGCTGCTACCGAAGGGATACGAATTGGACCAGGAGGAAGACCACGATACTTATAAGTATTATAAGGATTGTCAACCGTTAACCATTTCTGATAGATACGATGAGCGGTAAAGTTCTTTGTTGCAAATTTTACTGTTGGATCAGCCTGCAATGGCATCTTGATATGTAAACGATTGATATACATACCTGCAATCTTAGGCATTTCTGCTTCATTGTCAGTTTCTTCGTCAACAATACTTGCAAGTGTCACAATTTCGCTTTCCGTAAAGCCAGCCTGCTTTGCCTTCTCTTTTCGCTCAAAGTTCCAGAACTTCTTGTTCTCTTCACTCATCTTATTGAGAAACTTATCAACTGAGGTATTCCAATAAAAGTCGTATGTATTAGGAATGAACATTGCGGGAATCGTTTCTGGTGTAAAACCATATTTCTTACAAACCTCCTTTGATTTAAGACGTGAAAGAAGTTCTTCACGTGTAAACATCAGTTTCTCACTCACGTCTTTTGCTAAATCTTCAATTGTTCTTACTGATCTAATCGTAATTTTCACAGAAGCCTGAAGACCATTGATAATATGACGTGAAGTCTGAAGAGAGCCTGAAGCCCCCACAGTATATCTACCGGGACGAATATTATCTGCATATCCCATAACACCAGCAAGTTGCTTAAACACCCAGAAACCTTGAGAAGTTGAGATTGGTTGGAGCTTAGCATATACAGAGTCTATATTGTCATTATCATCAATAAGAACGTAAGTTTCCTTCCCAGTGCGGGACATTCCTGAAAAAAATAGAAAGTATGCTATACCTGCCAATACTGCAAAAATAGCCACAATAATCCAGCGGGATGATGTTCCCTTGTTCTTTCCTTTAGATTTAGCCATCGTCTTTACTTTATTTATCTGAGGTGCAAAGATACAATTTTAAAGTATGAAACGAGCAATGACTTGTAACTTTGATTATATCTTTTTTGAAATTTAAGAGAAAAGATTATCTATTCTCTTTATAATTATGTACTTTTGTATGAAGTAAACTAAAGGATAATGAAAGAATTCGATACATATATATTTGATTTAGACGGTACGTTGCTGAACACCTTAGGAGACTTAGCTGCAAGTACAAACTATGCTCTTCGCTGGGCAGGAATGCCAGAACGTACAGTAGAAGAAATACGTATGTTTGTGGGAAATGGTGTAAAACTTCTCATGGAACGTGCCATTCCAGAGGGAGCAAATAATCCTAAGTTTGAGGAGACATACGCCAAATTCCGTGAACATTACATGGAACATAATCTCGACACAACCAGTCCATATGAAGGTATTCCGGAGTTATTAAGCGAATTAAAACGTCGTGGCAAGAAGCTCGCTATTGTAAGTAATAAGTTCTATGCAGCAACACAAGATCTCGCAAAACACTTTTTTCCAAATACAATAGAGATAGCAATAGGAGAGCGAGAAACTATAAGAAAGAAGCCTGCACCAGACACCGTGTTAGAGGCTCTTCGACAATTAGACGCATCAAAGGAAGGCGCTGTATATATTGGGGATAGCGATGTTGATATAATGACAGCCCAAAACTGTGGCTTACCATGCATCAGTGTACTATGGGGTTTCCGTGATAAAGATTACTTAATAGAACATGGTGGTACCATATTCGTTGACAAACCATCAGAAATTCTTAGTGACTAAATAGTTTCACAATTCTTGCTTGCTATATATGAAGGCGTAACGTCTTTATATATAGCAATTCTTTTATATTTTATTTCATTTAGGAAAGGGGATAAATACATACTCACAAAATCTTATTTATCATAACTACCATTATATTTAAAACGGTAAACACGCTCCGTGCTTAGCCTTAACACACATCGTGCTTAGCATCAACACTGTACGTGTTAGTCATAAGAACATTAGGTAAAGATGGTAAAAAAGAAATTATTCATGGTGATATGGTTCACCTTTAATAATTGTACAAGCACGATAAAGTTGCTCTGTAAAGATAAGTCTAACCATCTGATGCGAGAATGTCATGCGTGATAATGAGATTTTTTCATTAGCACGAGCGTAAACATCTGATGAGAAGCCATACGGTCCACCAATAACAAAAACAAGGCGACGAGCCGTATTTTGTTTTTGTTTCAACCATTTAGCATATTCTATCGAACGAAACTCTGCACCATGTTCATCTAACAAAACAACAGTATCAGAAGGCTGAATTTCTTTCAAAATCAGTTCACCTTCTTTCTGTTTTTGCTGATCTTCCGAAAGGCTTTTTGTATTTTTTAATTCTGGGATTGTTGTAATACTAAACGGCATATAATGCTCAATACGGCTGACATAGTCATCTATACCAACCTTAAAAATCTTATTCTGCGTTTTCCCTACAAGGATGAGAATTGTCTTCATATTACAACTTCTTTATTTCTTCCCACAATCTTTGCACAGGCAATCCCATAACATTAAAATAGCTTCCGTTGATAGATGTGACACCAACATAGCCAATCCATTCTTGAATACCATAAGCTCCTGCTTTATCAAAAGGCTTGTAATGCTCTATATAATAAGCAATTTCATCAGCTGACAGTTGCTTAAAAGTAACGTCAGTTGTCACTGAAAAAGAATGATCTTTATCGGTTGTCAATAAACAAACACCCGTGATAACCTGATGCGTTTTACCGCTGATTAATTGAAGCATACGGCGCGCATCCTCGACATCCTTAGGTTTTCCAAGTACTTCATCACCAACAATCACCACAGTATCTGCCGTAATTACAAGGTCGCTCTCCCCTATCAAGGCACGGTAGGGAGCTGCCTTTTCACGAGAAATAAAGCCTGCTACTTCAACAGCAGGTAGATTGTCAGGATAAGATTCATCTATATCAGGCAACACTTTTACCTCAAAATCAAGGTCTAAACCAGCTAAAAGTTCACGTCTACGCGGTGAATTACTCGCAAGTATAATATGCTTCATTATTTTATCGTTTACCAACCAAAAGCCTTTTCATTCAACACCCATTTGCCTTGTGCTTTCATCACCTGCTCAAGAATATCACGTGCTACACCATATCCACCCTTACAATCACTTATATAGGTTGATATCTCTTTGATTTCAGCGCAAGCATCTTTTGGACAACAAGGGCAGCCAGCACGTTTCATCACTTCATAATCAGGGATGTCATCACCAACGTAAATGATTTCATCTTCTTTCAAATCATACTTCTTAAGAAACTCTTCCCAAGTACGAATTTTCATAGAACAGCTGATATAAACATCCTTAACGCCAAGATATTCATAGCGAAAACGAATATTCTCATTATGACCACCTGTCATAATTGTAAGCTGTAATCCATGTTTTACAGCCAATTGTATAGCATAACCATCTTTGATATTA
>CAMUQM010000139.1 GCA_947095945.1 uncultured Prevotella sp. | reverse complement strand
ATAATATGTGTTTGTCTTTCCTACATACTATGTCCCCTTTGTTAGACCATTGATCAAGGAAAGTCATACCATGTAAGCAATAAGCCTTTATTCAGTTTCCTATTTATGCATTTAACGGAAGAACCAAAGCATTTCCCAGTGAAAACAATTTTGCTGTCACTACTATCACCCGAACTCATTAGTTAACCTACTGTGTAACAGTAGGATTATATGAAATGTTAAATGTGACAGCAAAATGAAATTAAAACTACACGTGTAATAATGGGTATAAATTCCTTCTTACCATAGTAGACTTTATCACGCTATAACACACAAAGACTCCTAAACAACCCCCATCAAACGGAGAATCGTTGGGGTAAGCAGGGCAGTGAAGATGCCGTTCAGCGTAATACCTAAGCTCGCAAAAGCCCCATACTTACTACTATATGCCATCGCTGTTGATGCACCCACGGCATGAGAAGCAGCTCCCATAGAGAGACCTTGTGCAATAGGACTGCTTACATGACCAAATGACAACGTCTTAAAGCCTACCAATGCACCAATAATACCAGTGATTACTACCACGGCTGCTGTAAGAGAAGGAATACCTCCAAGACTCTGCGTTACTTCCATCGCAATAGGTGTTGTAACAGATTTACTTGCCATTGAGAGTACAATAATATCTGGGGCACCACAAAGTTTGGCTACTAAAACAACACTCACAATACCCACTAAACAACCCACAAGCTGAGACATTACTATTGGGAACCACAATCGTTTAATCGCATCGAGTTGAAGATAAAGTGGTACGCCTAAGGCAACAACTGCAGGTTTAAGCCAGAAGTCAATCAGCTGTGCACCTTGCTTATAAACCTCAAAAGAAACACCAGTTATCTTGAGATAGACAATAATAAGTACGATAGCTATCAAGATAGGGTTGAGTAACATCCAACCAGTACGCTGCTGTAGACGTTTGATGTAAAAAAAGGCAGCAAAAGTTAATGCCAAAATAACATACTGATTGGAAAAGATATCTTTACCGTCCTGTATAAGGTCAATAGTCTGACCGATTGTTTCATCCCACGAATTCATTATTTTTCCTCCTTTTTAGTTATCTTATCCTGTCCGAGTAATGCTTTGTCAAGTTCTATTCTTTCAGCCTCTTCCATAGCCTCAACCTCTTCAGTTTCCTCCAAAACTTTCTTCATCTTCTGCGCACGAGCACGATGATGAAGCAAGTCCATTGCCA
Organism: uncultured Prevotella sp.; assembly: GCA_947095945.1. Classification (GTDB taxonomy): domain Bacteria; phylum Bacteroidota; class Bacteroidia; order Bacteroidales; family Bacteroidaceae; genus Prevotella. Next base: position 4,174 of record CAMUQM010000139.1, on the reverse strand, counting down.
TCAACCGACGTTCAAACTTAATGACAAGCTGGTGCATCTGTCCCGTCACTATAAGAACCAAAAGAGTGCTGACAACTGTTGCAGTGACAATAGGGAACCATTGGGCCTTAATAAGATCAAGATAGAGAATAAGGGCCACTCCGGGAGGAACAAAGAAGAAACCAAGGTTCGCTATTAGAAGTTGTGACAATCGCTCCACCCAAGCTAACTTTACCCATCCTAACTTTAGGAAAAGAGTTAGTAGGAGCATACCTATAATACTGGACGGCAGTTTTATTCCTGTAGCCCAAACAATAAACTCTCCCAATGCTAAGCATCCGAAGATAACAAAGAACTGTCTTGCCATGCGAAAAAGTTATTATTCAATAGCACTATCAAAAATGATTCTTTGAATAGTTATAGCATTTAATAAGTAAATGCAAAGTTATAGCTTTTTTAAGTATCAAGCACTAAATTTCCTTTTTTTAATACTTGAAAGAAAGCCATTCAATGATATTTATCAAGCAGATAACCAATGAAATCGGAAAAAAATGCGTAAGTTTGCAAATGATAAAAAGCTATACAACGTTCGTAATGACAGAAACAGACAATAATATCTCCGATAAGAAACTGCGTCTTACTATCAGATTTAGCAGGAACAATATGGCATTTGCTGTGGGTGACCCACAAGAGAATGGCATGCTCGTTTATGAACCATATGAGATGAATATGGGTATCTCTGTTGCTGCCAATCTGCGTGAAGCCTTCAAGGTTTCTGAATTGCTACAGAGCGGATACAAACGTTTATTAGCAGAGATTGATACGCCTGTCATGCTTATGCCTATTGATGATTTTGGCACGCAGAATATTGAAACGCTTTATCATCATACCTACCATAGACAAGGTAACGAGGAAATCCTGTCGAGTATCCTACCAGATTTGAATGCTATTGCTGTCTTTGCAATTAACAAAGACCTCAAGCTTGTTATCGACGACCATTTCAAGGATATCCGTATACAACCGCTTATGCAGTCGGTATGGACTCATCTCTATCGTCGTTCATACGCTGGTCCACGCAGAAAACTCTATGCTTATTTCCATGAGAAACGTATGGAGGTTTTCAGTTTCCAGCAAAATAGATTCCGTTTCAGTAATTCATACGAAGCAACAAATGAGCATGATGCTTTGTATTACCTCCTTTATATATGGAAGCTAACAGGAATGGACACAGAAAAGGACGAGTTATATCTTGTTGGTGACATTCCTTATCAGGGCTGGCTCATTGAAAAAGTAAAACAACATCTGAAGTACTGCAGAGTAATCAATCAGGAAGTTTACTTCAACAACAGCCAATTGGCTAAACGGAAAGAGATTCCATACGATATGAAAGCTATCTATCTGGAATAAAAGAAATAGAGAAAGATTAAGGTATAGAATAAGTTAAACACTCACATCTTCGATAAAAGACTAATGTCTTAACTCCTTTTCACTCCTTAACTCCTTCATCTCCTAAAAATAGAAACTATGCGAATCATAACAGGAAAGTATAAAGGCAGACATTTTGATATTCCACGTACCTTTAAGGCACGTCCAACAACAGACTTTGCTAAAGAAAACATCTTTAATGTTATCAATGCATACGTGGATTGGGAAGAAACAACCGCACTCGACCTCTTTGCAGGTACGGGAAGTATCTCTCTTGAACTTCTCTCACGTGGCTGCCGACAAGTGATAAGCGTAGAGAAAGACCGTGATCATGCTCGCTTCATCAGTCAATGTATGGAAAAACTTGGCACAGAGGAAAACATATTGATAAAAGGTGATGTGTTCCGTTTTCTAAAGAGTTGTCACCAGAAGTTTGACCTCATCTTTGCCGACCCTCCCTACGCATTGCCAGAGTTGGAGACTATTCCTGACCTCATCTTCCAATATGACTTATTAAAAGAAGATGGTCTACTTGTCTTTGAACATGGTAAAACCAATGATTTTTCCGCTCACCCCCACTTCCTTGAACATAGAAGCTATGGTAGCGTGAACTTCACGCTGTTTAGATAAATACAGCTTTATACGTAAGACTGCCTATAAAAGGTTATAACGAAAAGTTAACAATATTGTCTGATTTAGGTTAAAGATTTCTTAGCATCTTACCTTTACAACAGTGGACTCAATAGCCTTACCATTGATTCCCACAATCGTTGTAGGAAGGAACGATGCGTAAGGTTTCGTACATCTTCCAAAGCAACACACTCTTCTTGATCTTTTAAGAATATGTCCTTTACTTCCAATGCTATTTTCTTATCATAGAAGAAAGCATTTGCTTCAAAGTCATTCTCAAAACTACGAAAGTCAACATTAGTAGAACCAATCGTTGCCATACTGTCATCGGCAACAAGAAGTTTTGAATGATTAAAACCAGCCTTATATAAATAAACCTTTACTCCAGCCTTCACCGTTGCTAAGACATAAGTGCGTGAAGCCCATTCCACAATCTTTGTGTCTGTCTCGTAAGGTATCATCAGTCTTACATCAACACCCGACAAAGCAGCTGTACGCATAGCAAAGAGGATAGGGTCAGTAGGAAGGAAATAAGGTGTCTCCATATAGACATATCGCTTAGCACTGGCAAGAACTCTTAAATAACCTTGCTCAATCTCAGGCCACAAGCTGGTTGGACTACTGGTGACAATCTGAACAAGGCAATCATTCTCAGGCACCTTACTGACAGGATAATAAATATGATCGGTTATCAACTCACGACTAACAAAGAACCAATCAATAAGAAAGGTACGTTGCAAACCATATACCGCTGCACCTGTTATTTTAACTTGTGTATCACGCCAAGCAAGCTTCTTTATACCCTTTACATAACGGTTGGCGATGTTCATACCACCTATAAAACCTACCTCACCATCAATGACACATATCTTTCTGTGATTACGATAGTTTACTTTGCTGGTGAGTACTGGGAAGCGTACGGGCATAAAAGGATATACCTCTATTCCCTCAGCATGCATGCGTTCAAAGAAACGATTCTTTGTTTTCCAAGAACCTACATCATCATAGATAATACGTACCTCTACTCCTTGTCGTGCCTTATCAATCAACGCATCAGCAACAATCTGCCCCAAGGAGTCACTGGCTATGATAAAGGTGTCTAAATGGATGTGGTGTTCAGCCTTACCAATCTCCATCAGCAGCGAGGGGAAGAATTCGTATCCTGAAGTATATATCTCAGTCTCATTGTTTTTGAAAGGCAAAACCCAGTTCTGATTCATAAAGAGTTTGATGAGTTCATGATACTCAACAGGCAGATGGAGTCGCTTCTGTTCAACAAATTCCAGCATGGAATGCTTGGTAAGCTGATCCATACTATGCTGCCATATCTTACGCTCTTTACGTGTAGTCTGACCGAAGAAGAAATAAAGAATAATACCTAACATTGGGATAAACGTTAGCACCAACATCCAAGCCATTGTCTTGGCTGGCTGTCGGTTATCCATCAATACGCGCACCATCACCATAATGATGACGACGACGTAGATTGCTAAGAATATCCAATGCACATAGAACATTTATAATCCTCCTTATTCACTAAATTTACTAAGTCTTTGAAGCGTTGCCCCTGTTTATGTTTTCTTTTTCCCGCAACTGCTGGATATAAGCCAATTCGTCTAAGGCAAAGTCGCTGCAATCTGGGTCATCAATCATCTGACGAAGTATCTCTTCCGCCTCATCAAGTCTGCGCAATTCTATCAACACATAAGACTTTCGTCTGTAAAGAAACTGTAGAAAGGGACGCAATGACTGCTCTAATACGTCTTCCTCATCATCAGAAAGCGAATTGCGCAAATCGTCCAGAATACTATCTATAGCCATTAAAGAACGATGATCACCCAAGTTAATCATACAGTTCACATACTCCTGTGCATAGAGCGCATGGTTAAGTCCGATTATAGACGAAAGATAATAATAAGCTCGATCATACTGACGCAACTCGTTATAGCAGAACCCTAACATATAGCAAACCTCGAAGAAGACACCCCTTTCAGCTTTACTCAGTTTTTGAAAATCAGCATTCAACAAGCGGTAAGCATTCTCCAGACAAGCGACAGCCTCATAGTAACGCTTCTGACGATAGAGTGTTCGACTACGATAAACAAAGCGAGCAGCATCCACATGCTCCACTTTGGCTAAT
>CAMUQM010000138.1 GCA_947095945.1 uncultured Prevotella sp. | reverse complement strand
CGTGGAGTGGCTGACTCTCCCCTATTCAATGGACAGATTCAGAGTACAGGTCCACGCTATTGTCCTTCGATAGAAACGAAACTCGTAACTTTCCCAGACAAGAATAGTCATCCTCTCTTCCTCGAACCAGAGGGCGTGGATACGAATGAAATGTATCTGAATGGCTTCTCTTCAAGTATGCCTTGGGAGGTTCAATTGGAGGCTATACACAAGATTCCTGCCCTACGTGACGCTAAAATCTATCGTCCGGGCTATGCCATCGAGTATGATTACTTTGACCCAACACAGCTGAAACAGTCGTTGGAGTCGAAAGTTATCGAGGGATTGTTCTTTGCTGGGCAGGTGAATGGTACGACGGGATACGAAGAAGCAGGCGGACAAGGCTTAGTAGCGGGTATCAATGCAGCCCTACTCTGTGCTGGCAAAGAGCCTTTCGTAATGAACAGAGACGAGAGTTACATCGGTGTTCTGATTGATGACCTTACAACAAAGGGGGTTGACGAGCCTTACCGTATGTTCACTTCGCGTGCAGAATACCGCATTCTCTTGCGCCAAGACGATGCTGATGCACGTCTGACAGAGCGTGCTTATAATATAGGAACTGCCAAGCAGAATCGCTATGACTGGTGGATACAGAAAAAAGAGAATATCAATCGTATTCTTGATTTCTGTAACAACACTTCCGTTAAGCCTGATGTTGTAAACGGATTCTTGGAACAGTTGGGCACCTCACCTATCAAGGGAGCAACCAAGATTGTGGAACTTGTAGCACGTCCGCAAGTTAACTTCGAGAATCTTTCGGCTGTAATTCCAAACCTAAAAGAGGCTATTGAGGCTTCGCCTAACCGCAAGGAGGAGATTGCTGAAGCTGCAGAAATAAAGCTAAAATACAAGGGTTATATTGATCGTGAACGTGTGTTTGCAGAAAAGATGCACCGTCTTGAAGATATTAAAATCAAAGGACATTTCAATTATAGTGAGTTACACGACCTCTCAACAGAGTGCAGACAGAAGTTGGAACAGATTCAACCAGAAACACTCGCACAAGCAAGTCGTATTCCCGGAGTTAGTCCAAGCGACATTAATGTACTGCTTGTTCTCATGGGAAGATAAATTTCTTAGGTTTGAAAAGACCTAAAACGTGAACAAAAGGACTCTCTCAGAAGAGCAAGAATCACTTTGTTTCACGTGAAACAATAAAGTAAAACAAAACTATATAACAAACTTAAAATGAACAAAAAACTATTATTAGACAACCTGAGATGTATCCCGGATTGGCCTATTAAGGGTGTAAACTTCCGCGATGTCACCACCCTGTTCAAGTCACCAGAAGCTCTTCAGGAAATTACTGATGAGACGGTTGAACTCTACAAAGATAAGGGGGTAACCAAGATTGTAGGTATAGAAAGCCGTGGCTTCGTTATGTCTTCTGCGGTTGCCAATCGTTTAGGTGCAGGTATCGTACTTTGCCGTAAGCCCGGTAAGCTTCCTTGTGAGACCATTCAGGAGAGTTACGAGAAAGAGTATGGCGTTGATACGATTGAAATTCACAAGGATGCTATTAACGAGAATGACGTTGTCCTTCTCCATGATGACCTTCTTGCAACTGGCGGAACGATGAAAGCAGCATGTAATCTCGTTAAGAAGTTCAATCCTAAAAAGGTATACTGCAACTTCATTATCGAGCTACACACAGAATTTCCGAACAGCCGAGATCAGTTTGACAAAGATATTGAAATTAGTTCTTTGCTCCAATTCTAACCAGCAAGACTGTGACAAGAATCTTTCCTCCCTACCCTTTTAAAAGACAAAAGAGGAAAAGGAATGAAATAAAAAAGAAGAGGAGCAACCCACACAAAGGGTCGCTCCTCTTTTCTTTAAAAGTTCATTGTCGAGGCTTATCAACCATCACAGCGACATCAAGATTTGGTCACCAACTATCGTGCCAAGCCTTAGCACCATATGTGCCGACGTGAAACACCGTTCGTGTTCCACGTGAAACAAAACGCTTTAAAAAGCCTTTATACAAAGGAGTTACGCAAAATGAATAAAGAAGAAAACTTGAAGCGAACAGCTTACCTAAAGAACATTGTTCTCAATATGCCTGAGAAACCGGGCACCTATCAGTTCTATGATAAAGAGAAAACAATCATCTATGTTGGTAAGGCAAAGAACTTAAAACGACGTGTGTCTTCATACTTCCATAAAGAGGTTGACCGCTTCAAGACAAAAGTATTGGTTTCTAAGATTCATGATATTTCTTATTCTGTAGTTAAAACAGAAGAAGATGCGCTTTTAATAGAGAATCAACTCATCAAGCAATACAAACCTAAATACAACGTATTGCTCAAAGATGGTAAAACTTACCCAAGTATTTGCGTAACAAACGAGTATTTTCCACGTATTTTCAAAACACGTACTATCAATAAGGACTTGGGTTCCTTTTATGGTCCTTATAGCCATATTGGAAGCATGTATGCCATTCTTGATATTATAAAGAAGGTATATAAACCACGTACATGTCGCTTCCCTATTACAAAAGAAGGTATAAAACAAGGTAAATATAAACCTTGTTTAGAATATCATCTACATAATTGTGGGGCGCCTTGTATCAATAAGCAAAGTTATGAAGATTACCAAGAAGCAATAAAACAAGCACGTGAAGTATTGAAAGGAAATACACGTGATGTGCAAAAACTCCTAAAACAAGAAATGGAGAAATATGCAGAGGAACTGCGGTTTGAGGAAGCTGAATTATGTAAACAACGTTATTTAGCACTCGATAACTTCGCAGCAAAGAGCGAAATCGTAAGTCATACGATTACAGATGTCGATGTGTTCACAATTGTAAGCGATGATACAAGAAAGAATGCATTTATTAATTATATACACGTTACAAACGGTGCAATCAATCAAAGCTTTACATATGAATACAAAAGAAAGCTCGATGAATCCGATGAAGAATTGCTAAATGAGGCCATTCCAGAGATACGTGAACGCTTTAACAGCACCGCAAAAGAAATTATCGTACCTTTTGAACTTGACTTTAAAATAAAAGATGCCGAATTCTTTATACCGCAGCGTGGAGATAAGCATCATCTGTTGGAACTCTCTGAGATGAACGCTAAACAGTATAAGTTCGATCGATTAAAACAGACAGAAAAGCTAAATCCTGAGCAAAAACAGACACGTTTAATGCGAGAACTTCAAGATAAGCTGAAGTTATCGAAGCTCCCTTATCACATAGAGTGCTTCGACAACTCTAATATCTCTGGTTCAGATGCTGTAGCTGGATGTATTGTATATAAGGGAATGAAGCCTTCCAAAAAGGATTATCGCAAATACAACATTAAAACAGTAGTAGGTCCTGACGACTATGCTTCAATGCAGGAGGTCGTAAGACGACGTTACAAGCGTATGCAAGAAGAAGGAACTCCCCTACCCGATCTCATCATTACTGACGGTGGAAAGGGACAAATGGAAGTAGTGAGAGAGGTTATTGAGAATGAACTCCACCTGAATATTCCCATTGCTGGACTTGCCAAAGACGATCGTCATCGCACAAACGAACTCCTTTTCGGCTTCCCTCAGCAGACAATAGCTTTGGACATTAAAGGAGAACTATTCAAAATTCTAACACAGATACAAGACGAAGTACATCGTTTCGCTATTTCTTTTCATCGAAATAAACGTTCTAAAACTCAGTTACACAGTGAGTTAGACAACATAAAAGGAATTGGACCGAAGACGAAAGATGCTCTATTAAAGAAGCTAAAGACCGTAAAAAAGGTAAAAGAATCTGATATACAAGAGCTTACAGAGATAATAGGAGGAAGTAAAGCAACCATTATCTATAATTATTTCCACACAGATAAGTAGATTATCAAATAAATTTTGTATATTTGCGATATGAGAATTGTGATACAACGTGTTAACCATGCTTCTGTTACTATCAATAAGCAAGTAAAGTCCTCTATTGGTACTGGATACCTTATCCTGCTGGGCATAGGTAAAGACGATACTGAAGAAGATATTAACTGGTTAGTAAAAAAGATTATAGCATTGCGTATTTTCGACGATGAAATGGGCATAATGAATCGTAGCATCATGGATGTTAATGGTGAAATTCTTGTTGTTTCACAGTTTACGCTTATGGCAAGCTACAAGAAAGGAAATCGTCCAAGCTGGATTCATGCAGCCCCACATGAACACTCTATTCCTCTCTATAATCGTTTTTGCGAGGCTATGAGTGAGGCTATGGGTAAACCTGTAGGCACAGGAGAATTCGGCGCTGACATGAAAGTAGAACTTCTCAATGACGGTCCTGTAACTATCTGTATGGATACAAAGAATAAGGAATAGGCACTACAAACCTCATTTCTATTCTCCCCATAGGAGTCAATTATAGTGCTTATTGGACTGACAAACAGCTAAAAACTGCGATTAAATCGATGATATTATATCATTAAAGCGATCAAAGCGTACAATTCTAACCATTGCCTTAAGGTACATATAACCTACATATTCACATTCATCAATCAAATAAGGAAAATAAAAATAATGACAATAGAAGAAGCACAACAAGCCGTAGACAAGTGGATAAAAGAAAATGGTGTACGCTACTTCAGCGAACTAACCAATATGGCTTGCCTCACAGAAGAAGTTGGAGAACTGGCACGTGTAATGTCACGTACATATGGAGACCAAAGCTTCAAGGAGGGTGAAAGGCCCAACTTAGGAGAAGAGATGGCTGACGTTCTATGGGTTCTACTCTGCCTTGCCAATCAAACAGGCACCAACCTTACTGAAGAATTACAAAAGAGTTTTGATAAGAAAACGAAGCGTGACAAAGACAGACACAAAAACAACCCTAAGTTAAAATAAGACTATTTAATCCAATAAAATAGACTATAATATTCAACAAAGAGCTGTTTAGAAAGAAAAAAGGGATAAACTTGCATCATTAAAAGTTACATTCCACACTTAGAAATTTACAAGAACAGTGGCAAAGCCCCCAAACATCCTTCTTCCCCCACCCTAATGATATATAGAAACAAGAATAAACAATATAATTAAAACTAATCATGGGAACAATTAAAGACACAGTTTCAAAAGACATTCAGGCACAAAAAGCTGCTGGAATCGTCGAAAAAAGCGAGTATGATCAGGCTTTAGCACAGTACAACCTCAACATTACTGACGAGGAAGTTAAGGCAGCTGTAACAAATATTATTGCAGAAAAAGTATCAGAAAATGACAACCTTGAAGTGAAGAAATTTCTCTTGGGTAGCGTTGAGCTTACTACACTTAGCACAACAGACACCGAAGAAAAAGTGCTTGAAATGGTAGAGAAAGTAAACCGATTTGACAGCGAGTATCCTGATTTACCACACGTTGCAGCCC
>CAMUQM010000137.1 GCA_947095945.1 uncultured Prevotella sp. | reverse complement strand
TGTTCGTTGCGTGAAGTGTTAAAAGTGACAGCAACTAAAAACAAAACTATGTTAGCTTTATTGATATTCAGCATGAAAACTTTTTTGTAAAAAACCTTTTCTCTTTATTCTTTATATAAATATTTTATATTATATTTGCAAGGTGTTACCCATGTTAATGGAAAGTGTAACTAAAAACTCATCTATGAAAGAGCGTAAGGAAGGACACTATATATTTTCTTGTTCGTAAATAACGATAAAGTGAGAGATATTTAATATCTAAGCTACAAAGTGTTCTAAGTCTTGCTGCTATGAAAAAGATAAAAGCTACAAAACTGATAAGATGAAAAAAGAAGTAATTCAAGAATTATACAATGGCTTTGAAGCTGTGGCTGTAGAGGTCGAAGGGATTAAATGTTGGAGTGCACGCGAACTTCAGCTGCTTTTGGGTTATTCCAAATGGGAGAATTTCTCGAAAGTAATAGATAAAGCCAGAATTGCTTGTGAAAATGCAGGGAGTTTGGTTTCTGACCATTTTCCTGACGTCAGGAAAATGGTCAGAAATAATTATCCTAAACATAGGCAATGTTAATATTGAAAATCATAAGTTGATAATAATATATAGATTATCTAAATAAATAAAGTATGAGAACAATTTTAGAGTTATCAAATGTTAAAGCAAGACGTTTTTTTTTAGAGTCAGAGAACTACTGTAACATGTCATTTCCTTTATATATAGACTTTAAGCCTATACTGGCTTATGTTGAGAAGATGGTTGGGAAAAAAGGTCTAAAGGATATACTAAAAGATCCTAAAATGAAGCCTTCGTGTTATGAGAATGTAAACTATAGGATATTAACAAAAAAGGATGCAGAATATACGTATAGACCTATTCAGTTAATAAATCCATATCTTTACTATCTGCTTGTCAAAGCAATGACAACCAAAGGGGGGTGGAAAGAGATAAAGGATAGATTTTTAGCACTGAGTGTACCAAATATAGAAGTTGCCAGTATTCCTAAGGTAAAAGAAAAAAAAGATAAGTCACACTTAGCAGCTTCTGTAAGTTCATGGTGGGAAAATGTTGAACAAAGAAGTCTTGAGTTAGCATTATCATATAGGTATATGTTTGTTACTGATATAACGAATTGCTATGGTGCTATATATACTCATACTATTGCATGGGCTTTGATGGGGAAAGATAAAGCAAAAGAAAAGCGCAATAGCCATGGTCTGTTAGGTAATATGATAGACGATTATATACAAGGTATGCAATATGGTCAAACAAATGGTATTCCCCAAGGAAGTGTGCTTTCTGATTTCATTGCAGAGATTGTACTTGCTTATGCTGACAAAATGTTAGGTGATAAGATAGCCGATGAATGTATTTCCGAATATCGTATTATAAGATATAGGGATGATTATCGTGTGTTTTGCAATTCTAAAGAAGAAATTGAACGTATAGCATTCTTACTTCAAGAGGTACTTGCTGGTTTGAATTTTCAGTTGAATAGGAGAAAGACTTTTTTAACTGAGGAAGTTATAAGCGAATCTATAAAGCCTGATAAGAAGGCTTATATAATGGAAGGACCAATTTATAGAAAAAAGGAGAATAAGATATATTCTACAATGTCTATTCTTCAGCAGGAGGCTCTTTTTATTCATCAGTTCTCAAGAAAACACCCTAATACAGGTACTCTTAGTAAACTTTTAATGATTTTTGCTCAAAGGTTAGTTAAAAAAACAACCAATTGTGATGATACAATTGTACTAATATCACTCTTTACAGATATTGCTCTCCTAAGCCCTAAAGCATACAAGATTGTTCTTGCCATTATCAGCATACTTATAAGTAAAATACCGAAAACAGACAAAAGAGAACAGATAGTTAAAGATATATATAGGAAATTTCAGAGATTCCCCAATATCGGTGAAGTTCAGATTTGGTTGCAGCGTATTACATATAATTTACCTAATCCTATTACATATACAGAGGATATTTGTAAAATAGTAAGTAATGAACCTAATGTTAAATTATGGAATAATGATTGGGTAGATGATATTTATAAAGTTGATTTTCCTCAATATGAGATTTGTACCGATTGGATAATAAAGCACTATAGCCCAGTAATAAACATAGATGAAGTTAGTTTATTCAGTGACTATTAATAACAATTGCTATCTAATCTTGCTTTTTTATACATTTCCAAAGGCTTTACTGGTTAAAGTCTATTAATTTTGAAATTTTACAGTTATGTAAAGCAAACCCGCAACAATCAAATGGTTGCTGCGGGTTGTTTTTGGAAGTTAATAAGCTAAAAGCCTACATCACAACGTCAACTCAACGATATAATCAATGTCAGTGGGGACGGTGTCGAAGTTGAGGGTGATGCCGTTGCCTGTCTTTGTGAAGTTGACACGCTTGTTGGTGCCAAAGACGGTGGCGGACTTGATTTTGTGGTTGCCAGTAGGGATGAAGAGGCTGGAGTCCATACAGTTTAGGATGTGGATGTAGAGTTTGTTACCACGCTGTGTACTTACTCCCCATTCGTGTGGAGTAACGATGCCGCCACGAGTGCCATAGATGGTTTCACCATATTTGTTCAGCCATTCACCGATAGCCTGAAGGCGGTCGAGGGCAAGAGCAGGGAGAGCACCACCTGGTTCTGGACCGATGTTGAGCAGGAGGTTGGCATTCTTACCGGCAGCACGAACAAGCATCTGAATCAGTTCCTTTGGTGATTTGTAGAGAGTATCGGTGATGTTGTAACCCCAATGCTCGTTGATAGTCTGGCATGACTCCAATGGCAGACGGCTGATGCTCTGTCCAGACAGTCCAGCCTTGTTCTCACCCGGTAGGTCACGCTCAAAGATCTGAATATCCTCACCAGGGAAAGGAGTATGGTGATGATTGTTAGCAATTAGGCACTGTGGCTGTAGCTTATGAATCAAAGCATACTGCTCTTCCAACTGCCAGTCGAAAGGTTTTGCGTCGCTGTCATGATCCCACCAACCATCAAACCAGATTGCACCCACCTTTCCATAGTTTGTGAGCAATTCTGTCAGCTGTGTGTTCATAAACTTGTAATAGCTTGGCCAGTCAGCCTTCTCTTTGGGTCGACCCGTTCCAGTTCCCGTTCTACCCACAGGATAGTCCTCACGTCCCCAATCGAGGTGTGAATAATAAAGATGCAACTTTATGTCGTGTCGTTTGCAGGCATCAGCCAATTCTTTGATAATATCACGCTTGAAAGGTGAACCGTCAACGGAGTTATAAGTACTGGTAGCAGTCTTAAAGAGGGAGAAGCCATCATGGTGACGAGTGGTAATCGTGATATACTTTGCACCAGCAGCCTTGATAGCCTTAATCCACGCATCCGCATCGAACTCAGAAGGATAGAAGGTTTTAGCCAACTTAGGGTATTCCTTGTAGTTGATATCCCTGTTGGTCATAATCCATTCGGTTGTACCCATCATTGAATAGAGTCCCCAATGTAGGAAGATACCGAACTTATCGTCTTGGAACTGTTCGCGCGCTTTGAGATTCTCTGCCGTTGGCTGGTAAGTCTCTTGTGCCATGCCGACGTAACTTGTCAGCAGTGTTAGGATCAAAAGTAGAGTCTTCTTCATGTATGAATTTTATTGTTTAGATTTCTAAGTGCAAAGATAATAAAAGTTAAGCAGATAATAGTCTTCTGCTTTCCTTAATATTCATGCGAGGGGATAGACATACGTCTTATTATTCTATCGAGTACTCTGAAGGAGGATTTAGGAACCTTCTGATGTCTTCCTTAAGTCTTAAGAAAGGTGCTGCATTAATATAGCCCACATTACGACGGAGCATGGGGATAATCGCTTCCGTACTATGGCCATAGCTTGATAGTTCGTTGCGACGTTGGGTGTCGTGTACTGCATTACGGTTTATCTCGTCTTCCCGCTCACGGACCAGTCGGTCGCAGACCCGCTTCAAGACTGGTACGATGATGTTGTCAAAGAGATGATGCCCTTGAATATACAGATAGGTGGTTGAGGGTGTAACGCCTAAGGTATGCAGTTCTTCCTTTAGTTTTAGATAGCTTTCTTTTGCGTTCGGGTGCTCTCGTTGAAGTTGTCGTACACGCATTTGTACTTTATGGCGTAGCCGTTGAAGGCTTTCAACAGCCCCTTTCAGGGAGAAGTTACCAAGTTCCACAACTCGATTAAAGTCAGAGATAGTAAACTTTCGATGATAGCCTTTTCGATAATGCCAGATGCTCCAGACAAAGAGTGGGTGTATGCTTTCGCTGTAAAGTTTCAGAAACTCTTCGAAATTAAAGATTGAATGGTCGTTGAGTGTTACAGCCACCGTCACATCATGCAGACTCGGTGCGTAGCATTGTAGATTTTCAATAGCGTAAGCATAGGTATGGAAAACGTATGGATTGTTGTTCACCTCGTCGGAAAGTTGGGTAACTCCTTGCAATAGATAGTCATAATCAGCATCAACGCAAGCAATCATATTCTCACCAATATTCTGCGAAACGAGGTTCATCAGTACTGACCGCTTTCCCTTGTTAAGGTTCAATCGCGAAGGTAACATCACTTCAAAATAGCGTTTCTCATTCTCAAAGCCACTTAACACAGTACGCCAAAAAAAGATATCATCATACGCTTCTACGTATGCGATAATCTTTCTCCGCGCTCCTTTACCGTTCAGTCGGTTCGCAGCATCAATATATGCTGATGATAGGTTGTCGCTCAGTCTTTTTCCCATCGCTCCCTCCTTATGACAATCAGTTGTCGGTTATGTCAGTTACTTCTGTCACACGATCAATCCATCCGTTCATAATGACAGCCGGACTATGTGTCGTGAGGATAATCTGAACATTCGGATTTAGTTCTAAGATAAGGTCAATCAGCCGTTTCTGCCACTCAATATGCAGACTCACTTCTGGCTCATCCATAAAGAGAACATAATGCTCATTGTCCTCAACCAATACGGTCAGCAGGATAACCAAAATCTGCTTCTCGCCACTTGACAACTGATAAGGAGCGAGGACTTCACCTAATGAAGAGAATTTTATCTCGTTCTCAGAGCGGATAATCTTCTTTCCAGTTTCGGTAAAGAGGTCGTCCATTATATCTTGAAAACGTTTCTTAGGTTGTGATATCTGTTGTGCTTTCTCTGCAGCATCCGCTTCACCACTTTGTAAGGTCTCGATAATACGATTGCCGATGTTCACCTGATAGTCAAGATATTTGCGCTGAAGCTGAAAGAGCTGCCAGTCAAGTTCTGTAACAAGATCGACATTAATCTTGCTGATACTATCCGAGTTCATCAGTGGACGATCGAACGAACGGATGATGTCATAACGTATCCATCGTGCATCATTAGGACTTACCTTTAGACGGACACCCTTTAATGAATGGCTGGGAAACTCCCCTCCTTGCGACAGACTACGCACCACCTTATTAATGATAGTACTCTTTCCG
>CAMUQM010000136.1 GCA_947095945.1 uncultured Prevotella sp. | reverse complement strand
AGAGTAATTTCTGAATGAAAAATTATGATACTTGCCCTTTTTTTTGTATTTTTGTGGGCAATTTGTCATATTGAATAGAATAATTAAAATCAAATAATAAATCTAAAATGGCAGCATTAGGAAAAATCAGAAGCAAAGGTGGCATACTGGTAGCAGCTATCGGTCTTGCCTTGTTTGCATTCTTGGCTGAAGAAGGTTTCCGCTCTTGTAATGGTATCAAGGGTGAAGCACGTCAGCAGATTGGAGAAATTCTGGGCAAAAAGATTAGTGTTCAGGACTATCAAAAGTTGATTGATGAGTATCAGTCAGCAATTAAGTTCACTATGCAACGTGACAACCTCACTGAGCAGGAACTTAATCAAGTAAAGGATCAAGTTTGGCAGCAGCTTGTAAGCAATCGTGTTATTGAGGCTGATGCAGAGAAGGTTGGTCTTACTGTAACAGAGAATGAGGTTCAGAACGTGTTGAACGAGGGTACTAACCCAATGTTGGCTCAGACTCCATTTGTTAACCAGCAGACTGGTCGTTTTGACGTAAACGCTCTCAAGCAGTTCTTTGATAGCTACAACAAGGCAAAAGCTGCTAAGTCTCCACAGCTTGAGCAAATGCAGGCTGTCTATGATTACTGGCTCTTTGTTGAGAAGAACCTCCGCTCACAGTTGCTCGGTCAGAAGTATCAGGCACTTCTTGCAAGCTGTGTTCTCTCAAACAAGGTTGAGGCTAAGATGGCTTTCAAGGATAACAATGAGGAAAGTCAGATTCAGCTTGCATCTTTGGCTTACAGCACTGTAAAGGATGCTGATGTTAAGGTTACTGATGAAGACCTCAAAGCTAAGTATGAGGAGCTTAAGCCAGCTTTCCGTCAGAATGTTGAGACACGTGATATCAAGTTCGTTGACTTCCAGATTAAGGCAAGCGCAGCAGACCGCAATCAGGTTGTTAAAGAAATGAATGAATTCCAAAAGCAGCTTGCTACTGCAGAGGATCCATCAGCAGTTGTTAGTAAGAGTGGTTCTGTTATTTCTTATCTCGGTCTTCCTGTAAGCAGCAAGGCTTACCAGCAGTATCCTGACATCGCATCAAAGATTGATTCTCTTTCAGTGGGTACAACTGGTGTGGTTGAAAATGCTCAGGACAATACATTGAACATTATTCGTGTGCTTTCTAAAGCGCAGTTGGCTGACTCTATTCAGTTCCGTCAGATTAACATCGCTGCTGCTACTATTGATGAGGCACGTGCTAAGGCTGATTCTATCCAAAAGGCATTGGCAGGTGGTGCTGATTTCGATGCACTTGCTAAGCGTTATGGTCAGACTGGTGAGAAGGTGTGGTTTACTGGTCAGCAGTATGAGATGGCTCCAAGCATGAATCAGGACAATCGTACATTCGTTAATGCACTACTCAATGGTGAGGTGAATGCAACTCAGAATCTTTCTCTTGCACAGGGTAACATAATCCTTCAGGTACTTGACAAGAAAGCTTATACAACTAAGACAACTGCTGCCGTTATCAAGAAACTTGTAGACTTCTCTAAGGCAACACGTAGCGATGCTTACAATAAGTTCTCTGAGTTCGTAGCTAAGAATACTACTGCAGCTGACCTTGAGAAGAATGCTGCTAAGTCAGGTTATCAGGTTCAGTCACTCAACGACCTCTCAACAGCAGAGCACTATGTAGCAGGCATTCAGGCTACACGTGATGCACTCAAGTGGCTCTTTGAGGCTAAGCAGGGAGAAGTTTCACCTCTCTATGAGTGTGGTAACAATGACCACCTCTTGGTTATCGCTTTGACTTCTGTTCATCCAAAGGGCTATCGTTCATGGGATGATGCACAGGTGAAAGAAATCCTCAAACGTGAAGTTATGAAGGATAAGAAAGCTCAGAAGCTCATGGCTAAGCTCAAGGGTGTAAACTCTATCGCTGCAGCTCAAGCTAAGGGTGCTAAGGTATCTCCTGTAAATCAAGTAACTTTCTCTGCTCCAGCTTTCGTACAGGCAACAGGTTCTGTTGAGCCAGCTCTCTCTGGTGCAGTTGCAGGTACTGCAGCAGGCAAATTCTCTAAGGCTCCTGTAAAGGGTAATGCAGGTGTTTACGTATTTCAGGTAGAGAAGAAGTCTATGCGTGCAGGTTCTAAGTATGATGAGACCTTAGTAATGCAGCAGGCTGCTCAAATGAATATGCAGTTGGTAGGCAACTTTATGCAGGATCTCATCCTCAAGGCAAATGTTGTTGACAACCGCTATCTCTTCTTCTAAAAGATAACAACACCTTAATATATATAAGACGGATGTATTTTTGAAATGCATCCGTCTTTTTTATGACTCTATATATTCCTTTTCTTTTGCTAAAAAAGAAAAGCTACAGTGATTTCTACTTTAATTCTCAATGTAGACTTTTGCCCTTATTATTATAGATTTTTGCACATAATATTTTGAAATGTGCTTATAAATATGTATCTTTGCACACAGATTGAAATATTGTGCAATGGAAAAGATTCCAAGTTTTAATGAATTAATTGAGAAGAGTATCATCGAACATTGGGACCGTGATGCTCTTACAGATTATAAAGGTAAGACCCTTCAATATCATGATGTAGCAAGAAAGATTGAAAAGTTGCACATTATGTTTGAGGCAAGTGGTGTGAAACGTGGTGATAAGATAGCACTATGTGGAAGAAACTCTTCAGCATGGGCTGCTGCTTTCCTCGCAGTGCTCACATATGGAGCTGTAGCTGTACCTATCTTACATGAGTTCATGCCAGAGCAGATTCATAACATTGTCAATCACTCAGATGCAAAACTTCTCTTTGTAGGTGATGTTGTTGTGACACAGGTTGATGCAATGAAGATGCCAAGTCTGGAGGGAATTATCTATATTCCAGATTATTCATTGGTACTAAGCCGTACGGAAAAGTTGACTTACGCACGCGAACATCTCAATGAGGAGTTCGGCCGTCGTTATCCAAAGTATTTCCGTCCAGAGCATATTCACTACTACCGTGAGCAGAGTCCAGACGAACTTGCTTTGATTAATTATACCAGTGGTACAACTGGTCGTTCTAAGGGTGTAATGCTCCCATATCGTTCTTTATGGAGTAATGCTGATTTTGCAAAACACGTCTTAGGTCATGTGATTAAGCCGGGTGATAATGTTATTAGTATTCTTCCAATGGCTCACATGTACGGAATGTCATTCGAGTTTATCTATGAATTCCTCTCAGGTGTTCATATTTACTATTTGACACGTATCCCTTCTCCTGCAATTATCTCTCAAGCACTTCAAGAGGTGAAGCCAGTAATTATGATTGCTGTACCTTTGGTTATTGAGAAGATTATCCGTAAGAAGGTCTTCCCAAAGATTCAGAACAACCGTATGCGCCTCCTGCTGAATATGCCAGTCATCAGCAAGAAGGTACGTGCGAAGATTCGTGAACAGGTGTATCAGGCATTTGGAGGTAATCTTTATGAGATTATTATCGGTGGAGCTGCACTCAATGGCGAAATTGAGAGTTTCTTACGTCTCATAGAGTTCCCATATACTGTAGGTTATGGTGCAACAGAATGTGGTCCGATTATCTGTTATCGTGACTGGCAGACATTTAAGCAGGGGTCTTGCGGTCAGGCAGCTTTACATCAGGAAGTTCGTATAAACAGTACTGATCCTGCTAATGTACCGGGAGAGATTCTGACCAAAGGACCTAACGTTCTTTTAGGTTACTATAAGAATGAGGAGGATACAAGTCAGACAATTGATAAGGACGGCTGGTTCCATACAGGTGACCTTGGCTTGATGGATGAGGATGGTAACGTTTTTATTAAGGGACGTTCTAAGAATATGCTTCTCGGAAGTAACGGACAAAATATTTACCCAGAGGAGATAGAGGATAAACTTAATTCTCTACCTCTTGTAGCTGAAAGTTTGGTTATTCAGAGTGGTGAAAAACTTATTGGCTTGGTACATCCTGATTACGACGAAGCTCAGAACTTAGGACTCAATGCGGATGATCTCAAGAATATTATGGAGGAGAACCGCACTCAGTTGAATACGATAATTCCAGCTTACTGCAAGGTTGCTGAAATACGTATTCAAGAAGAAGAGTTTGAGAAGACACCAAAGAAGTCTATCAAGCGATTCTTATACACAGAATAATTTTCTAATAGATTATAATATTGGGGATATAAACCTGCTTTTATCCAGCATTTTTATGCAACTATGGATAGAAGAAGATTTATATCCCCATTTTATTTGATACTTCCGTTAAATGCATAAACACATTTCGTATAACTTTAACGGAAGAACCAAAGTTATTCATCAAACGAGAACATAGCCAAGACTGTCAACTGTCTATTTGTTATTATCACCCTCCGACACAAAAAACTTTCATTTTAATACTTCGAAGATTTCTGTACATAGACTCTGAAAAATCATTACATAAAAAGAAAGCAATAGTGATTATTTCACCTCCAAAAACATAAGAAAAGCCGACTCTATAATCATCAGACTATCAAATAGTTGCAGAAACGTGTAAGAAAAGGTGCTTAATAGCATTGCAAAAGGGCGTTAGTTGACATGCAACTAACGCCCTTTAAGACCTCAATTAACGCCTAATTCGAATGCTATTAAGCATCTATTCATTTCGGACTTGTGAATTTTTATTACAAAACAAAGTTCTCATCCTATACTTTCAGAATATTATCACCCTGATATACTCTCTATCAAGAGCCATATGTTAAGTAAGGTGACAATACCTGCTAACGAATAAAGGAAGAGCATATTCAACTTACTATTGGCATACTTACCCATTACTCGCTTGGAAGACGTCAAACCTACTTGTAAGAAGACGGTGAAAGGAAGCTGTACAGACAGGAACATCTGTGAGATAATCAGTCCTTTAAATGGGTCACCAATAAAGAAAATCATCAGAAGTGCAATACCCAACGAGAGGATAATTCCAACAATAGAGTGCGTATCTTTCGCATTATATGACTCACCAAAAAGTCCAGAGAAAATACTACCTGCAGCCATTCCACTGGTTATCGTGCTGGAAATACCTGCTAAAAGCAAGGCTATTGCGAATATATTCGCAGCATTATTGCCCAAAAGTGGTTGTAACATTGCCTGTGCTTGAGACAGTTCGTCTACATGCTGACCATGAGAAAAGAACGTACTTGCAGCCAAAAGTATCATAGCAGAATTAATAGCCCAGCCGACAATCATAGAGAAAAGCGTATCAACAAACTCATACTTCAACATGTGGCGAATACGTTCATCACCCTTTAAGTGAATCTCGCGACTCTGTACAATCTCTGAATGAAGAAACAGATTATGAGGCATCACAACAGCACCCAACACACTCATAATAATCAACAGAGAACCTTGAGGGACAGTAGGAACGAATGCTCCTTCAATGGCTGCAGGCCAATGAATATCAACAAGGAAGAGTTCATAAACAAACGAAAGCCCAATCATTGACACAAAGCCAATAATGGCACGTTCCATCTTTTTATAACTATTCGTAAACAGCATTATCAATACTGCCACAGTTGTTAGAACGGAGCCTG
>CAMUQM010000135.1 GCA_947095945.1 uncultured Prevotella sp. | reverse complement strand
TATGAAATTGTGTGCTTAAGAGTATAGGCTTGCAACTGGGTTTTAGGACTGACCCAATATATCTTCCTTTTTGCTGCAGACTTATCGGAAGATGAGAGCCTTGTGAACTATTATAGAGAGCTTGGCTTCACAGACTCTTTGGTCCATCATGTCGCAATTCCTCTCTATGACCTCGCCTGTAAGTTCATGCACCAAGAGACAAACCAGCTTATTGAGAAGCAGAAAAAGTTCTTTGAGGACTTTAATCCAGACTTTAGTGAGAAATAATAGGAACGAAGTCTCTGCTTTAAACATTGCACTTTACACTTTAAACCTTAATATTCATTGCGCCATTACTTCCTTTTCCAACCTTAAGCCATGGGCTTAAGCTTTTTTATTCCTCGGACTTTTTTACTCGTATTTTATATCTTCTTTATCCCTGTTATACCTCTTTCTCACGTCTATTATATATAAGGTAAGAAGCTTTTTAGCTCTTCTTACCCGACCACAGTGCGATGATTACGAACAATCCGGCAACAAAGATAAAGAGGAAAGAGCCTATAGCACCAGCATAAATACGACCCGTATGCACCTCTAAGGCAAGACTCCACAGTGACATTGGCATGGTTCTCAACTCTTCAGGTTGGGCAGAGAAGAACGTACCATCGTAATAATCAGCCACACATTCCTCACCTGTGAAGTCGGAACTATAGCCTACTACCATCTGACCAGCGGCAGCTGTCCCCGGAATAGTAGCCCTTGCAACCATCATATTATTGTAAGGCTCAATCTGTCCAGCCTGTCTGTTCCACCGAAAGAGCCCATCGAAAGAGCCAACAAGCCACATTCCACTCTCGTCACGTTGCCATACCGTCTGCCCCATCACACTCACTGGCGGTGCAATGGTGATGGGTTGTGGCTTTGAGGTTAGCGAAGATAAGGAGCAAAAGCCCTTTGATGTCGACAGTAACCAGTCGTGATTCTGCTCGTCATAACGTATCATTCGCAGACAATCGTACCATGCGTTATCGCTTGCCAATACTGTTCCAGGCAGCGGATGGGTGTTATTCATGGTCAGTGGGATCATCACTGGAGGACGCAAAGCCCACCCTGTTATCGCCGTGAAGAGCGTCAATACGATGGTAAACACACCAATCTTATTATGCCAATTCAATACTTTTGTATGTGTCGGACGCACCCAGAACCACACACCCGTCACACAAAGAGCGATGAGAATGAGTGCTATGAGGTCGACAATCAGCTTCCCCAAGGTCCCGAAAAGCCCACCACTATGCAGCAACCACACCTGCCGGAAGAGCGAAACCTTACCATCGTCGCCCACAGCAGGCTGTATCTCCACCTTATGGAACTGTCGGTAAGGGGCTGTAGCATAGTAAAGATAGGAACGCGAGAGCACCACCAGCGTGTCACCCCGTGTGGTAATGTCGCTCAACAGATCATCCGAATCCATCTCAGGAAGTGCCACCGACTGCCAGCCCTGGTGGGGTTTGAGTTGGTAAAGACCCATGACACTTGCAGCAAAGACCTGTCCGTTTTTCGTCTGTACCACTCCTCTCATCTGCCGATAATCAGCACCTGAAGGCAATCCCTGGTTATAATCAATGAAGATTGACGCTGCCGTATCTGTCCGAATAACGCCTGCAGCACCATAGATGAGCACCATATCGTGCCCCTTATCATCCTTACAACGCAGCGTTCCACGCAACAATCCGTTGTTCCAATGCTTGAAATCATACCGACCAGGTAGCACTGCTCTGCTCACATTGACGTCAGCAAAGCACCGACGATGGTTCAAGACGATTCCCGAAAGACAAAACATTACCAAGAAGAAACTGATGATAAGTCCCGTCCATTTATGATATTTGCGCCACGTTCTGCGTTTCATATAAAGTTATATTCTTCCTTATAAGTGTTATTTTCACCTACAAACTTACAAATAAAAATTCACATTCCGCACATCGTCTGTTTATTTAGACGGTGGGAACAGGCGCATTCTTATAAAGACATCATAGCAGTTGAAGGAGCTAAATGTCTCTATAGCACCCAACCCATACACCTATCAACCCATGAAATCATCTACTTTCCCACTCACCAACCCACCTAATTACCTACTTAACAAAATCTTTACACTTTATTATACACACTAAATCGAAAAACAACAGATTTCCTCTTATTTCCGGATTTGTAACTATCAGAAAAACAAAAGGTTACAAACACCCTTGTAAAAGATGCCCTTTTACACGCCAAAAGGGCGTCTTTTATACCTCAAAAGGGCACCTTTTACCACGTAAAAGGGCATCTTTTGCAGTGCAAAAGACCCTCTATTAAAAAGCAATTGGGAAATTACTTTACAACAAGAAGGGATAATACGCTCTCTCTTTTATCTATTCCTCTATTCTACAAGACTATACAACGGAAGAGTCGTCCTTCCCTTTCAACTGTCTACTAACCAATAATTTCTCATATATTTTTCACTTAATACATTATTTTTCGTATCTTTGTGCCATAATATATGGTTTCTAACCACTCTGCTAAACCCGTGATGTAGAACCCATTTTACCAATATTGGATCATATGAAAAAGATAATTATAGACATTCATAAGTTCGGACCTTTACAGGAAGTATCATTCCAAGTAGCACCATTCATGGTGTTTACGGGTATGTCAAAGCTGGGAAAGAGTTACGCGAACTATCTTGTTTATTATCTTTTCACAAACCTATCAGATTTAAGAGAGTGCACAAAACTATATGAATCTTTGATAGGAAAGGAGTCCTCAGGATCTTTTACACTTTCGGGTGATATACTTTCAACATATCTTCACAATAATGTGACAGCATTTATGCGCGCATTATTAGGAGATCCGACCATAGAATGTGACGTAGACTTTCGCTTTCCAGAGTTTGGCGAGCCTCTTCATGTCACATATCAAGAGATAACTGCAACCAGAGAGGAGAAAGAAAAGAGATTAGGTAATACTCTAAACATCTCTATTAATGACAGAGAGAATAGGGAAAACATCATCTTTAACACTGTATTTACAGTAGGAAGATACTGTCAGACGAAGCTTTCCCACAGATTACTTAAAAGCAATTATCCCGCTGCTTTAATCTTTCCACCTGCAAACGGAGCTTTGATTAATACCAATTATTCCCTTACCAGCGCCATAAATCGCGACGGGATGTATGACAGATTCTTACTTGACAACGATTATTGCACTTCTATATGGTCTACTGGTGAGCCGTCTCCTTATCTCAACCAGATTAAGAAGATAACTGATGGGGATGTTGTTAAGGAAGAAGGTAAGGAATTTCTGGTACTTGATGGAGGCGAACACGTGAACATGTCTGCCGCAGCCTCCTCTATAAAGGAGATTAGTCCGCTTTTGTTTCTATTAAAGAATCGCCCTGGCACAAATGCAGCAATATGTTTGGAAGAGCCTGAAGCACATCTGCATCCATCCATGCAGATTCAGGTGGCAGACCTTATTGCGGAATGCATCAATAATGGTTTCTTGTTCCATATCACGACACATAGCGATTATTTTATGGATAGATTGAACCAGCTTATCAAGTTAGGTAATATCCGTAAGAAGGATGAAGCAACCTTTAAAGAGTATTGTACCGCAAATGGTTTATCAGAAAAAACATTCCTTTATGGCGATAATGTGAAGGCGTATTTCTTCCATAGAGATGACGATACAGGTAAGGTTGTGATAGAAAAACTGCCTGTGGAAGAAGGTGGAATACCAATGAAGACCTTCTATGAGACGGTAGAAAAAATGCGTAAACAGGATGAACAGATTGATGAAATGTTGTACTCCCTTAATGCTTCTGACCAATGATAGACTTCTCTGTCCTACGCAATTGCCTTTTACAAGCCTGCTTTTTTAAACAACATGACAGTAAAGTAACCAAATCTGAGCACCAGAAAGAAGCCAATAAGCTTGAGCAAGTTACCTATGAACATGCTGGAACAATAATAGAAATAGAGAACCATTTGCTAAAGAAATGTAAGGACTCTTTTAACAGTAAGCTCCCAAACTGCAGCTATCAGTGCGACTGTGATGGTATCTTCTTACTACAAGTGGGAGATAAGGACTATATCGTCTATTCTGAAATGAAGTCTAATTTTGATGAAAAAGCCATCTGGCAGATTAGTAGTTCAGTCGTAAGAACCAAGTTATTACTTAGCTCTATAAAGGATTTTGGCTTAGAAAATTATCAGGAATTGGGGATAATTATCAGTTATCCTATTCGGGTTGAGATAAAGATAGACGATAATGATTCCTTTAAAACCAACAAGAGGAAAATGATAAGCACTTATCATAAAGCAATATATAGATGTAAAGCGGAACTTAAAAAAGAAAAGAGTACCACGGTAAATGGCTCCGATTTCTCTATGTCTGATGCTCATATTGCAGAACAATACCAACCTAACGATATGATTATCAAGCATGTGGAAGTACCTGAAGGGGACACCTCTTGCTCTGTAAATATAGATAACCTCATCGCGTCATTATAACGTTATCAAGACGGAAGGGCATGTTCTGGACTCCCCTTCCATCCATTTACTTAAACTTATCAAGGACGATTACACTATTAATACACACTAAAGGGACGTTGCTTAGCAGTCTTTTGCGCCACAGACATACCACTCTCGCATGCTAACACCTTACTATTTCACTCCTATTCATACCGCAGTAAAGGCTTATTTTTCGCTTTCCCTTTAATTAATCTCCGCATAAAATCATCTCACAAATAGTAAAAAACTGATTATTAGAAGTCTGAGAAGGATGTGTGTCAAAGGGTGAACGAATAAAAAGTTCAAAGGTATTACTAAATAATTTGTGTCATTCAAGAAATTCGTAGTTCGGAGAACAAAAAAAAGGAACACTCTTGCGAGTATTCCTTTTGTGATTCCGACAGGATTCAAACCTGTAACCTCTTGATCCGTAGTCAAGTGCTCTATTCAGTTGAGCTACGGAACCATTATTATGGTTGCAAACAGATTGATGAAGAATCTTTCATTTCTGAATTGCGAGTGCAAAGGTATTGCTTTTTATTGGTTCCACCAAATGTTTCGCAATCTTTTTTATTATTTTTTTTCGTCATCATCTTGCAATGTGGGGAGGGAAATATGATAACCCACTGCAATAAAACGAATTAAACAGATTGTAAGGAATGTAACGATAACTGTCACTGGAAGTGATAATCCGAGTGAGAAGAGTGCCCAGTAAATGAGTCCTCCTGCCACACTCGCCACAGCATAAATCTCTTTATGGAAGATTACAGGGATATTATTTAGCAATACATCACGGATAACACCACCTGCCACACCTGTGATACAGCCCATGATAACGGCTACCCAAAAGGGATGTCCTAATGCAATAGTCTTTTGAATACCGGCGATGGTGAAGAGTGCCAGACCGAGTGTATCGAAGACGAACCATGCATTATTAAGGCGTTGAATCCACCTACGCGACAAGATAACGAGGAAGAGCGCAAGACCAGTACAGAGTACGTACATGATGTTTGCTGTCCAGAATGGGCGCACTCCTAACATGGTGTCACGAATCGTACCGCCACCAATAGCGACGGCAAAGCCACAGACATAACCTCCGAACCAGTCGAAGTGCTTCTGTGCAGCATGGCGAATGCCTGATATGGCAAACGCAAATGTTCCGAGAAACTCCAGTATCACCTGAAGCG
>CAMUQM010000134.1 GCA_947095945.1 uncultured Prevotella sp. | reverse complement strand
GAACTTTTCGATAAGGCTGACGAGATTCTTGGCTTCAAGATAACCGAGATTATGTTTGCTGGTACAGACGAGCAGTTGAGGGAAACTAAGGTTACTCAACCAGCAGTATTCCTCCACAGCGTTATTTCTGCTCTTTGCTTAGGCGATGAGTTCAAGCCAGATATGGTTGCAGGTCACTCTTTGGGTGAGTTCTCTGCACTTGTTGCAGCTGGTGCGCTGAGCTTTGAAGATGGTTTGAAACTTGTTGCAGCGCGTGCTAATGCTATGCAGAAGGCTTGTGAGCAGAATCCGGGTACTATGGCAGCTATTATTGGTTTGGCTGATGAGAAGGTTGAGGAAATCTGTGCATCTGTTTCAAAAGAGGGTAAGGTTTGCGTTGCAGCTAACTTCAACTGCCCCGGTCAGTTGGTTATCTCTGGTTCAACAGAGGGTATCAATGAGGCTTGCGAGTTGATGAAGGAGGCTGGTGCTAAGCGTGCATTGCCATTGAAGGTAGGTGGTGCTTTCCACTCTCCATTGATGCAGCCAGCTAAGGATGAGTTGCAGGCAGCTATTGAGGCAACTATATTCAATGCACCAAAGTGCCCTGTTTATCAGAACGTAGATGCATTGCCACATACTGATCCAGCAGAGATTCAGAAGAATCTTATCGCTCAGCTTACATCAAGCGTACGTTGGACAAAGAGCGCACAGAACATGATTGCCGATGGTGCTAATGAGTTCGTAGAGTGCGGACCGGGTGCTGCTTTGCAGGGTATGCTTGGTCGTATCGACAAGACCGTTAATGCACACGGTGTATAGTCCTAACTTTATTATTAAGCGACAGCCCCCTCCTCCGTCCCCTTCCTTTTGAGGGAGGGAACGAAGGAGGGGCTTTCTTTCTATTTGTTTATGAAAACTAAATTAGTTATCTATCAAGTTTTCACTCGTACTTTCGGTAATAAGAACCTTACAAAGAAGGAGAATGGTACATTAGCTGAGAACGGGGTAGGGAAGATGAATGACTTTGATGAGGATGTGTTGCGACGCATCCATGACTTCGGTGTTACTCATCTTTGGTATACAGGCGTAATCCGCCATGCAACATGTACAGATTATTCTGCTTTTGGCATACCTACACAGAACCCTCGTGTTGTAAAGGGACGTGCTGGCTCGCCTTACGCCATCACGGATTATTATGATATTGACCCTGACATAGCAGTAGATGTAGATGCTCGTATGGCAGAGTTTGAGGCACTTGTAGCCCGTACACATGCTGAAGGTATGAAGATGATTATAGACTTTGTGCCTAATCATGTAGCTCGCCAATATAAGAGTATTGCTAAGCCTGAGGGCGTTGAAGACCTTGGAGAAGGTGATGATACGAGCAAGCACTTTGATACTCAAAACAATTTCTATTATTGTCCGGACGAAAAACTTGACCTCTCTGGTGTTGTTGAGAATACTTATGCTCACGGTGCTGAACCTTATAATGAGTTTCCTGCAAAGTGTACAGGTAATGACCGTTTCGATGCTCACCCACAGCAGAACGACTGGTATGAAACCATAAAGTTGAACTATGGTGTAGACTATTGTGATGCAGGTGGCAGAAGCTATCACTATCATCCTACCCCTTCTACATGGAAGAAGATGACTGATATCCTTCTTTTTTGGGCAGCAAAGGGTGTTGATGGCTTTCGTTGTGACATGGTAGAGATGGTTCCTCACGAGTTTTGGGCTTACGCAACCCAGCTGGTTAAGGAGCGTTATCCTGAGATGATATTCATTGGTGAGGTTTACGATCCTAACCAATATCGTATGTATGTAGAGTCAGGTTTCGACTATCTCTACGATAAGGTGGGTATGTATGACTGTATCCGTGGTGTGATGTGTGACGAGCGTCCTGCTTCTTCTATCACCCATGAGTGGCAGCAGGTTGACGATATTCGTGACCACATGCTTTACTTTCTTGAGAATCATGATGAACAGCGCATTGGTTCAGACTTCTTCGCTGGTAACCCTTGGAAGGGAGTTCCGGGTATGATTGTGTCTGCTCTTCTTCAACAGAACCCTGTTATGATTTACGCAGGACAGGAGTTTGGCGAAAAAGGTATGGATAAGGAAGGTTTTTCGGGGCAGGATGGTCGCTCAACCATCTTTGATTACTGGACGAGCGATGCTATCTATAAAGGCTTTTTTAATCGCAAAGCCTTGACAATAGACGAGAAGAAACTCTCTCTTGTATATCAAGGACTTCTCCGTTTTTGCAATCGTGAAAAAGCTGTCAGGGAAGGACAGACTTTTGATCTTATGTATGTGAATAATCAGAGTTATCAGTTTAATCCTCGCAAGCAGTTTGCTTTCTTGCGTAAGGCGGATGATGAAGTGTTATTGGTTGTTGCCAACTTCGACCAAAAGCGAGTGTATATCAATGTTGTCATTCCTTCTCATGCGTATGATTTCCTCGCTCTGCCCGAACAGGAAGTAGAAATGACCGACTTGCTTTCAGGTTTTACAAAGGTCGTAGAGTTGAAACGTGATGGTCAAATTGCATTGGATATAGCTGCAAACTTTGGTAGGATTTACAAGTTTAATATAAAGAAGAAGACAGTGGACTACGTATTAAATTCACACAACAAAGAGGAATTCGCTCCAGCTCATACTGCAGAACATCTTTTGAATCAAGTAATGGTTCGTATGTTTGGAGCAGAGCGCAGCAATAATGCTCACATCGAACGGAAGAAGAGTAAGATGACTTTTATACTTGACCATAAGCCAAACCGTAAGGAAGAGAAGGCGATTGAGGATGAGATGAACCGTCTGATTGCAGAGGATTTACCTGTTACCTTTGAAATGGTCGACCGCAATAACATCCCTGAGGGTGTCAATGTTGACAAACTTCCAGAAGATGCTTCAGAGATGTTGCGATTGGTTCGTATTGGTGATTTTGATGTTTGCCTTTGCATTGGTAAACACGTCCGCTCAACCGCACAGATTGGTCGCTTTGAAATGTTAGGTACAAACTGGGATGAGCAGAAGCGTGCGTTCCGTATTCGCTTTAAGGTAATTCCATCTTAAAA
Organism: uncultured Prevotella sp.; assembly: GCA_947095945.1. Classification (GTDB taxonomy): domain Bacteria; phylum Bacteroidota; class Bacteroidia; order Bacteroidales; family Bacteroidaceae; genus Prevotella. Next base: position 2,658 of record CAMUQM010000134.1, on the reverse strand, counting down.
CGTTTTATCAGTTCATATAAAAGATGCCCTCACTTGTCTACTTTTAGGCAGGTGAGGGCATTATTGTTGGTTTGAATTTTCTTTACATTGCTTCCTGATTTTTCTCCTTAAAATATGCGAAAGAGTCTCTTTTTAGTTGTCTTTGTAACTGTTTTTTTATGAGAGAGTTACAAGATAGTGCAAGAAAAGGTGCTTAGTTAGGCTTCAAAAGGGCGTTAGTAAGAGCTTAAAAGGGCATCTTTTAGAAGCTAATTGAGCGTTAATTCGAATGCAATTAAGCCTCAATAAAAATCAAGGAGGGCGAAAAAAGTTGACAAATTGACTTTTGGTTAGGTTTGTACTCAATGTTTTTATGCTATATGTAAAGTAAGGATAAAAAGAGATCCGCCACCTTATATATAATAGGTAGCGGATTTCTAATGTTGTAAACCTTTCGTTTTATCTAACGACTTAGTAGTTTGTTCAGGATTTGTCGTTCTGTTCCTTCATATCAATAAACTGCTGTTTTGCATCATAGAACTCATACTGCAAATAAGCAAGTTTCTGTGAAGGAATGATATTTACACCTAAACCATACTTCATTTGCCACTTACGTTTCATAGAAATAAGACCCTTGTTGATGTAAGCTGCAACGTATGGATGAACGTGCAAATAGAATTTCTTTACTCCAACCTTATTAACCAATCGGTCAATCTTACGCTCCAACTGATCGGTAAAAAGGATGCTTGAACGAATCTTACCAGTACCGAAACAGGTAGGGCAGTTCTCATCTACATCTACATCCATCACTGGGCGTACACGCTGGCGAGTAATCTGCATAAGTCCGAACTTGCTCAGTGGAAGGATGTTGTGACGTGCACGGTCCTTTTGCATGTTCTTACACATACGCTCGTACAGCATCTGGCGGTCTTCAGCAAGATTCATGTCGATGAAGTCAACGACAATAATTCCACCCATATCACGCAGTCGAAGCTGGCGAGCTAACTCGTCGGCAGCACCAAGGTTGGTGTCAAGAGCATTCTGTTCCTGTGCTTTCTCTTTTGTTCTGTTTCCACTATTTACATCCACAACGTGCATTGCCTCAGTGTGTTCGATAATGAGGTAGCATCCATGACCATAATTGATAGTCTTGCCGAAGCTGGATTTAATTTGCTTCGTAACGTCAAAGTTGTCGAAGATTGGTACCTTACCAGTGTACTTCTTCACGATGCCCGCCTTTTCAGGGGCTATTAGAGAGACATAGTGTTGAACGGCAGTGCAAATCTCGTCGTCGTTGACGTAGATATTTTCGTAGGTTGGATTGAAGAGGTCACGCAACATAGCAACAGCACGTCCAGTCTCCTCAAAAACAAGTTGAGGGCGTTCCTGTGTCTTTTGTAGTTTTGTGATAGCTTCATTCCATCGGCTCAATAGGACTTTCATCTCGGCATCAAGCTCGGCAACACGTTTACCTTCAGCTACTGTACGGACAATTACACCGAAGTTCTTTGGCGTAATACTCTGTATGAGTTGCTTGAGACGTGCGCGTTCTTCTCCGCTTTTAATTTTAGATGATACGCTAACTTTATGCCCGAATGGTATAAGCACAAGGAATCTGCCAGCGAATGATATTTCGCCTGTGAGGCGAGGTCCTTTGGTGGAAATGGGTTCTTTAACAATTTGTACCATCACCTCTTGTCCTACCTGCAGTGTGTTTTGAACAGTTCCGTCCTTCTGCAAGTCGGGTAGGCGAGTGGCTTTCTGAATGGGATAAAGTTTCTTGCGGTCGCTCTGAACCTGTTTCAGATACTTCGCATAGGAGTTGAATTGGCTCCCTAAGTCAAGATAATGAAGAAAGGCGTCACGCTCATAACCTACATCTACAAAGCAGGCGTTAAGCCCTGGCATCAGTTTCTTAACCTTTGCCACGTAGATGTTTCCAACCGAGAAACTGGCTTCTCTTGGCTCACGCTGGTATTCAACCAGTCGCTTGTCTTCGAGCAGCGCTATCGAAATCTCTTTCGGTTGGGCATCAATAATTACTTCGCTTGTCATCTTCTTCGTTTGTTATACAAATCTTTTAGCTATTATATATGTTATCATGAATGATGCTAAAAGATACATATAGATAAAATAAAAATGCGGAACCTGCCGTCGCACTTCCAGGGAAGAGAAGTATATTGCGATGACACGCCCCGCCATATTTTGAAAGTCAGTTATAAAGTCTTTCAGCCGTGGGGCTTACTTGCTCTTATGTCTGTTCTTTCTTAATCTCTTTTTACGCTTGTGCGTAGCCATCTTGTGTCCCTTTTTCTTCTTTCCGTTTGGCATAGCTTTAAATTGTTTTAAATTGTTATTGTATTTATGTTTTATTTATTTCTTCATATCTTCGATGAAGGTCTTTGCTGGCTTGAAGCTTGGGAAATCGTGAGCTGGGATAGTGATAGTCGTGTTCTTTGAGATGTTACGAGCTGTCTTTTCTGCACGGTGCTTAACAATGAAGCTACCGAAACCACGAAGGTATACATTTTCTTTCTTCTCCAACAAACTGTCTTTGATAGTTTCCATAAAAGACTCAACCACAGCTGATACGTCCTTCTTGGCGATGCCTGTAGACGTTGCTATCTCATTGATGATATCTGCTTTCGTCATTTTGTTTTTGTTCTTTATTGATGTTTA
>CAMUQM010000133.1 GCA_947095945.1 uncultured Prevotella sp. | reverse complement strand
GTGAGAAGCATCAACGTCATAGCTATCAGGTGCCATTGTCTAAGTACACTAATCTTACCTTAGATGCTGCAATGATGGGTGTGGGTGGTATTGATAGTTGGGGTTCAGAACCTCTGAAGAAGTATCAGTTGCCAGCTGAAAGCCGTGCTATGCACTTCTGGATTGTACCAGTGTTCTAAGCTGATAGACATCTTTTATAAAATAGAAAACGCCTTTGCAGAACTCCTGCAAAGGCGTTTTTTTGTTTAATATCCGTACAGTCAGCATACCTATCAATGGCAGTGTCTAAATTCTTTTCATGAAAATAAATATTTTTCTTCACGTAAATAAATATTTTTCTTCATGAAAATAATTCTTTCTTGTCGTGAAAATAATTCGTTTTTAGGCTTCTATCAGCCTTTTATTTTAGTAGTTTCATCTTCTTAATCATCGTTTCGTAGACCTCTGTAGACACTTGTCTACCACGTAGAGAACGCACACGTGGCATACTGCGGAAGTATTCATCTTGTGACTGATACCATGCGTAATGTGCTATTTCACGAGCGCGAGCAAGGGAAATTGCCAATTTCCCAGCAGCAGAAGGATTGACGGAAGAGAAAAAATACTTGCCATCTTTCATCTTTAATGCTAATATGAGATAATCTTTGGGCTGTTGTGCGCTGCGTGCTTGTAGGTTGCGTGTGCGTGCAGAGATAGTGATATTCCTGCCGAATCGCTGATTGATGTCGTTCATCATGCTGCGAAATAGAGTGCCGTGAGCTGATGAATCCCTCTGTCCAGTATAAGCAATGAAGTAGTGAATCATCTCATGGATAAGCACATCATCAATCTGTTCTTCTGTCAGATTGTAATATCTTGAAACGGAGATGGTGTAGTCATAGAATGTTGTTCGTCCCCAACTTCGTTTTCTTTTGCATGCCATTTGTCCCAATCGGGTCTTTCCTCGTGACCATTTCAGTCGTGGGATAGGTAGCTTACTGCTGAAGATGAGGTCGTTGTATTTGTTGAATTTAGTGGTTAAGCTCTCCTCTTCGCTCATCATAGGTTGCGTTGAGGAGAGCTGTTGGGATGATTCTGTCTTGTGTTGGTTGAACATATATCGTGTTAATAGTTTGGACTTAGAGCCCGAACCGATAGCCTAAGGTGATGGCAAAGGTGCTGTTCTTCAGGTCTTTGTCATTCTCATCCTTCGTATCAGCAACCTTACTGATACCCCAAAGGTATCGGGCGTCAAGCTCAATGTTCTTATATGTGTAGGACAAACCTACAGGAATAGAGAAGACACAGCTATGCAGTTTGTCCTTAATGTCGGTATTGGACTTCTCAAAATATGTCACACCTTTATACTTTACCTCCACGTTTGCTTTGGAACGTGCGCTTACCAGCACATCAGTCTGTATACCGAGCTTTGCTGTAAGGCCTTTCCATACATGTGCTTGAGCAAGAACTGGAATGCTGATGTAGTTCAGATCAGTTCTGAAATCAGTCAGATAGATATAGCTACCAGCGTTTCTGTCAAAGTCGATGTGGGCATTCTTGCCAATGACAGTAGTTGTTGGGTTAACAGGAGAGATCTCAAAGTTATTTGTTGGCTCGTAGCCTGGCATTAATACTGCCGCATTTGCTTTGGCTCCCTGCATGTTATAGAACACGCCTAATGATACTCCGAACAGCTTACTGAAGTTATATTCGGCATCTACACCAGCGACAAAGCCAGCCTTCGGACTGTAAGCTTCTTTGAGTTTACTACCTGAGAAGTCGGAGACGGTCATGCCAATACGTGGTGTAATGGTGAATTTACTGTTTGAGTTTTGTGCGTTTGCAGCCCATGGTATGAGTGCTAGAGCTGCGATTAAGAATAAATTTTTCATTGTTTGTATAAGCTTTTAGTTTGTTATTGATAAACTTTTGAGTATTGTTCGATAGACGTTTTAATGACACAAAGTTACGAAATTAATCATAGAACAGCAACTCTATGCTTGTTTTTCTGTATAGAGTAGGGGTGAAGGTTGTATGAAACAATAAAGGCAGACGTTATTGTCTGCCTTTATGTGTGTTGTATATTATGTCTTAAGACTTTATAATGTATAGTCTTTAGAAGAGTGTCAGTGTGTAAAGATAGACCACTGCAGCAGGTATTGCCATCAGTGAAGAGTCGAATCGGTCGAGCATTCCACCGTGTCCTGGTAGGATATTTCCACTGTCTTTGATACCGAGTGTGCGTTTGAAGAGACTCTCAACAAGGTCGCCCCATGTACCGAAGACCACAACCACCAGTCCTAATCCTATCCATGCAGGAATGCTAAGCATATGTGGATCGGTGTCAGTATTGGTGAAATATCCGATAACTCCAGCAACAATCAATACGAGGAGTCCACCTCCTATGCTTCCTTCCCAACTCTTCTTAGGACTGATACGTGGGAAGAGTTTATGCTTGCCGAAGAGCGAACCGCAGAGATAAGCACCTGTGTCATTTGTCCAAAGGAAGATGAAGATACTCAATGGAAGGAGGGAATCAAAGGTTACCTGTCCCATCTCACCTTGCTGGAATGCCAATACGTTAATCATTGAGAAAGGCATTGCGATATACATTTGTCCCAACATTGTGTATGCCCAGCTGTTGATAGGGTTCTCATTTTTCAGATATAGTTCTGAAATTAATAGGTAGAGAATTGACAGAATGTAGGGTACAAAGACCACGAAACCCTCAACTGGTGTCAGACGCAGACCTGCAACCGCCAAGAAGAAATAAACTCCTATGATGGTTGAGATAAAGCGGTTTACCTTTACTCCCTTGATATTGTTCACCAACCCAGTGTATTCCCAGATGGAAAGACCCGTGATGAGTGCGAAAAGTGCAATCAGCGCGTGAGGATGAAGGATGCCCAACACCATTGCGGTGACGAAGAATATGCCTGTAACAGCTCTGACAATCAGGTTCTTTAGTTTATCACTCATAACTGTATGTTTGTTTATAAATCACTTGCGTTGTCGCTGCCTTCTTTGGCGATTCTTGCTTCATGCTCTGCTTGTGCCTGCTTAACCTCCTCTGGCATATCCTCCAACTTAGGCTGAGACTTCTCTTCCTGTGCAAGCAACTCTTGTGTGCGGCTTACCCAAGGACGCTTCCCGAAAATTTCTTCTACGTCTTCTGCCATGATTACCTCACGTTCAACAAGAATCTGTGCCAGTCGGTTATGACCTTCTTTGTGCTCTGTCAGAATCTGCTTTGCACGCTCATACTGTCCGTTAATCATGTTCAGAACTTCCTCATCGATAGTCTTTGCGGTTGTGTCTGAGTATGGCTTCTGGAAGTTATACTCATCATTGTTATAGTAACAGATGTTTGGCAGCTTATCACTCATACCTGCGTATGCAATCATACCGTATGCACTCTTGGTCGCACGTTCGAGGTCGTTGATAGCACCTGTTGAGATGTGCCCCGTGAAGAGTTCCTCTGCAGCGCGTCCGCCAAGCAGTGAACACATCTCGTCAAGCATCTGTTCCTTGGTTGTGATAGGACGCTCTTCTGGTAGATACCATGCTGCACCGAGTGCCTGTCCACGTGGTACGATGCTCACCTTAACCAATGGGTGGGCATGCTCACAGAACCAACTGATAGTTGCGTGACCAGCTTCGTGAAGGGCGATAGTACGCTTCTCGTCAGCTGTCAATATCTTGGTCTTCTTCTCTAAACCACCAATAATGCGGTCTACGGCATCAAGGAAGTCTTGCTTTGTTACCTCTGTGCTGTCGTGACGAGCTGCAATCAGGGCAGCTTCATTACATACATTGGCAATATCAGCACCTGAGAATCCCGGGGTCTGACGTGCAAGGAGATCAATATCGAGGTTTTTCTCTAACTTCAAATTGCGCATGTGAACGAGGAAGATTTCCTTACGTTCTGGCAAGTCAGGCAGGTCAACGTGTATCTGACGGTCGAAACGTCCAGCACGAAGAAGTGCCTTGTCGAGCATATCAACACGGTTGGTTGCAGCAAGAACGATAACTCCTGAGTTTGTTCCGAAGCCGTCCATCTCTGTCAGAAGGGCGTTGAGCGTGTTCTCACGTTCATCATTTCCACCCATAGCTGGATTCTTTGAACGAGCACGTCCAACGGCATCAATCTCGTCAATAAAGATGATACAAGGTGACTTCTCCTTAGCCTGATGGAACACATCACGCACGCGGCTGGCACCGACACCGACGAACATTTCAACAAAGTCAGAACCACTCATGGAGAAGAATGGTACACCAGCCTCACCAGCAACAGCCTTAGCAAGAAGGGTCTTACCTGTTCCCGGAGGACCAACAAGTAGTGCACCCTTAGGGATCTTACCACCCAAATCGGTGTATTTCTTTGGATTCTTCAAGAACTCAACAATCTCCTGTACCTCCTGTTTAGCACCAGTCTGACCAGCGACATCCTTGAAGGTGATACCCATTTCGTTAGCTTTCTCATAAAGCTTAGCCTTAGATTTGCCCACGCTGAAGACGCCTCCGCTACCGCCTCCGCCTCCGCTCATGCGGCGCATAAGGAAGTACCAGATACCGAAGAAGAATATCCATGGTGCAATAGAAGCGAGGATATCAAGGAAAGTGTTGCCTGACTTGTTCTCATAACTATAGCTGACGATTTTCCTCTGGGCTACAGCTTGGTCGAGAAAAGTCTCTACCTTGTCAACCGAACCTATCTCTACGGTAACATAAGGGGCTGTACCCACTTCCTGTGTACCCTTTTTAAAGATGTCGCGGATATGGTCAGGGCTTACATACATGCGGAGAGTGTTGTCGTTTCGGTTGACAATCACCTTTGTGGCATAGCCTTTAGCAACATATTGCTTGAATGTGGTATAGTCCTTGTCTATACCTGCACTTGAAGGAAAAAGCCCATTTCCCCCCACAAAGAAAACTACTCCGAGGGCAATAATAACGAATATATAAAGCCAATTCATGTTGAACTTAGGCATATTCGGCTTGTTTTTAGGATTTGAATTGTCCATTTTGAAGTCTGAATTTTTGATATATAAAGTCGATTACCAGGTTACTGTATCAGTCTAAATCTGGCAGAGCGGTCAACTTGGCATCCTCCCAAAGGTGTTCTATGTCATAGAACTCACGTGTCTCTGGGGTGAAGATGTGGACGATAACGTCCGCATAATCAATTGCCACCCACTGTGCGTTGCCAAGTCCTACGCAGTTGATAGGCTTCTCACCGATAGTTTCGCGAACATAGTCGCCTACTGATCCGGCAATAGCTTCTACCTGTTGTGTTGAGTTACCCTGGCATATAACGAAATAGCGGCAGATAGTACCATCGATCTCTGATAGGTCTGCAATAACTATGCCATGTCCTTTTTTATCTTGAATTCCCTTTGTAATTAGTTCTACTAAATTCTTTGTTTTATCCATTAAATCACATTATAATATACGAAATGCAAAGGTAGCGCAAAAGGAGTGAAGCACAAAATAAATTTCATTTTATTTAGCAATTTGTTCCTGTTAGGTTTATTGGATAATTTAGCCAGCAAAAACTGCCTTTAAGAATCTTTTTATTGCATTTTATGAAAAAAATCGATAGAAGTTTTGGTAGTTCAAGAAAAAGTACTAACTTTGCACTCGCAATTCGGAAATGAGTTGTAAAGCCATTGGGATATGGTGTAATGGTAACACTACAGATTCTGGTCCTGTCATTCCTGGTTCGAGTCCGGGTATCCCAACAAAG
>CAMUQM010000132.1 GCA_947095945.1 uncultured Prevotella sp. | reverse complement strand
AATTCGACAAACTGTTATTTTACTATCTATTTATTAGGGTGGGAAACTTTAGTTACCTGTTTCTTCATTCATGTCTTCAACAATCTCATACTCCTTGGACCATGTGGAAGACGAGGACAGTCGGTTATGCTGACATCAACGATAGCCCCACGTTTGACAATGACACCTTGTTACTCTAACTGTCTGTTGATTTCATTCAGTACTATATCATAAAGGTCTGCCTCTACAAGAATATTACGGAAACGACATACCGTAGTACTGTCAGGAGCAACATCTTCCAGTACCAGTCCTACAAAGCGGCTGAAAGACAAACGGTCGTTCACCTGCTCCTCGACCTCACCATCACTAAATCCATACCAAGTACGCAGGAGTTCGGTCTTGAACAGCACAAGACTATCATAGCTCGGACGACCAGTTGCCTTGTTGTCTTTGGTGTAGGCTATTTCAATAATACCACGGATTGGGTTCCAATCGATAATTTTGTCTATCTGAGAAAAGAAGGTCTGCTTGACCTTACGCTGACCGACTAATAGGTCGGCAAAGCTGAGAGAGGAGAGTTGCTGTTTCAGACGATAAAGGTACGAAAAATTAATGATATGTGCAAATATCTAAACTAAGAGTTTTGCAGAGGTCTCAATATATGATTATATGGTAGTTATAAAATGCCAATATGACACGAATACACTTTCATTCTAGCAGTTTTACAAAATATAAAAGCAATAAATAGAAACAAAAAGCTCTTTCAAACTAAACAAATGCAAAACTTATCTCGTTTAAGATTAAGAGCCGTTAAGGATTAATTTGTAAATGTTAAAATCGGATAAAGATAACTGACAAAATGTCGGTTTTACAAAATTTGCTCCTATATTTGCAATCAAGAATATGTCAGCGAGACATTAAAATAATGACGGCTTGACACACATAAATGTAATTAACGTACAAATAATTAAGTATATGAAGAATTTATCAAAGTATTTGGCAGGCGCAGCATGTGTTACAGCCCTCGCCTTTTCTACTGGTGCTTTCATTAAAGTATATGCAGCTGAAGCACCTGTTGTAGCTCCCGGTCAACCTGTTGACCTCACTTATGCAGCAGAGAAAGCCCTTCCTGCTGTCGTTCACATCAAGTATGTACAGAATTCAAAGACACAGACCGTTGAGGTTCAAGATGATCCATTTGGTGGATTCTTTGACCCATTTGGCTTCTTTGGAAATCCTAATCAAGGCAATGGTTCACGCCGCCAGCAGGTTCAGACTCCTAAGAAGGAGGCTACAGGTAGTGGTGTCATCATTTCATCTGATGGTTATATTGTAACTAACAACCACGTTGTTGAGGGTGCTGATGAACTGACAGTCACACTGAATGATAACCGTGAGTTTTCTGCACGCATCGTTGGAACTGACAAGCAGACCGACCTTGCACTATTGAAGGTAAATGCAACTAACCTCCCTACCCTTCCAATAGGCGATTCTGACAAATTGAAAGTGGGCGAATGGGTAATTGCTGTAGGTAACCCTTACAACCTTAACAACACCGTAACAGCTGGTATCGTAAGTGCTAAATCACGTGGCTTAGGTGCTACACGCAACGGTATTGAGAGCTTTATTCAAACTGATGCAGCCATCAATCAAGGTAACTCTGGTGGTGCATTGGTGAACACTCAAGGTGAGTTAGTAGGTATCAACGCTATGCTCTACTCACAGACTGGCGCATACAGTGGCTACGGATTTGCAATTCCTACAACAATTATGAACAAGGTTGTTGATGATATTAAGAAATATGGTAGCGTACAGCGTGTAATGCTCGGCATTCAAGGTGGTGATGTTTTGAACTTCATCAATGCTCAGAAGGAAGAAGGCAAGAGTGTAGATCTCGGTACAAACGAAGGTGTTTACGTTAGCGAGGTATCTGAGGATGGTAATGGTGCAGCCTTAGGTTTGACAAAGGGTGACGTCATCACTAAGTTTGACGGGCAGAAGGTAACACGTATGTCTGAGCTTCAGCAGGCACTCAACAGCAAACGCCCTGGCGACAAGGCAACAGTGACCTACATCCATAACAAGAAGGAAGTTTCAAAGACTATCACGCTGAAGAATGCACAAGGTACGACCAAAGTAATAGAGCAGGCTGATATCGACGTTCTTGGTGGTCAATTCCGCCCAGTACAGGATGCCCTTAAGAAGCAGTTGAATATCAACTATGGTCTTGAAGTACTGAAGGTTAACAATGGTGCTTTGAAAGATGCAGGAATCAATCGTGGCTTTATCATTCAGAATGTAAATGGAAACATGGTGAAGAGTATTGACGATCTGCAGAATATCGTTAAGAAGGCATCAACAAGCAAGGATCCAGTTCTCTACGTTCAGGGAATTTATCCAACTGGCAAGAAAGCTTACTTCGCTATCCCTCTTGCCGACTAACATCAGATGGTTTTCAGCTGAAAAGCTTACAAAATAAGATTCCCCATTCTTGAAACTTTACACACAAGAATGGGGGATTTTTTCTACTAAGAGAGTGTGTCAATTGTATGTCACATCAAAGGAACAATCATTCAAATTATCAAGTTGACGTTCATCTTCTTGATAGATGTTATCAAGATTAAACTCATTTTCATTGTGCATTTTGGGTTTACGTTTCATAGTTATATCCTCCATAAGGCTACTCCACCGCAGAGCATACCTCTGATAGTAAATGTTTTAGGTTGCGGCTACCCCTTATTACCTCATTTACAAATATATAAAATATAATTGATAGTTTTGTCTATAAATTTAAATTATTTTTTCCATTATGAAAACAAATATGGGTTATCTATGCTACAAAAGCACTTATAATTAGCTATTTACATACAAGTGGAATAACGAACATCATACTATCATTCCAAATTCCGAAATACCTAAAAATTATATAGAAAGCCTTTATTAAAATAGGAGGAAAACAGTATAGAACTATCCCTTATCATACGCCCCTATTACTCTAAATAAAACCTATTAGACTAAACCTCAAATAATCTTTATATCAATAAATACTCAGTACCCACAAACACTCACCGCTCTGCATCCAGCACTAACCACACATCACCTTATATATATTAAGGTCTAAAAAAACGATGGAATTACTCTACAAGAATAATTCCATCGTTTCTTAATATTGAAAATCCTACTTATGCAGGAAATAAATACAAATTTATTTAATAATACCCTGTGCCCTGAAAATCTTAGTCAAAGCCTGAACGCCACGCTCAACCTGATCTTCGGTATGAGTAGCCATCAAAGCAAAACGCACTAAAGTATCTTGTGGAGCACAAGCTGGAGGAATAACTGGGTTAATAAATACACCAGCTTCATATGCTAACTTAGTAACGACGAAGGTCTTTTCTATATCACGAACATAGAGAGGAATTATTGGGCTCTCAGTATCACCAATCTCAAAGCCTTCTTCTTTAAAGCGTTTCAAAGCATAGTTAGTAACCTTCCACAACTGCTCCAAACGCTCAGGCTCCTGCTCTAAGATGTGAAGTGCCTCCAATGCAGCAGCTGTTGCAGCTGGTGCATTGCTTGCAGAGAAGATATAGGTACGGCAAGTATGGCGGAGATAATTGATAGTATCCTTATCACCAGCAATGAAACCACCGATTGATGCCAAACTCTTTGAGAAAGTTCCCATGATAAGATCTACCTCATCTGTCAAACCGAAATGATCACAAACACCTCTACCTTGACGACCGAAAACACCTATACCATGCGCCTCATCAACCATGATTGAGCAGTTATACTTATGCTTTAACTCAACGATGGCTGGCAGATTAGCTAAGTCACCTTCCATTGAAAATACACCGTCAACAACTATCAACTTAACAGCTTCATGGGGAAGTCTCTGGAGAACACGCTCCAAATCTTCCATATCATTATGCTTGTAGCGAAGCTGAGTAGCAAAACTCAAGCGACGTCCATCAACGATACTTGCATGATCACGATCATCACAGATTACATAATCACCACGTCCTACTACAACAGAGAGAACACCAGCATTTACCGAAAAACCTGTTGAGAAAACAAGCGCTTCATCCTTGCCTTCAAAAGCAGCAAGCTCTTTCTCCAACTGTACATGAAGATCGAGTGTACCATTCAAGAAACGACTTCCAGCACAACCTGAGCCATACTTCTCAAGAGCGAGCTGAGCAGCCTTAATCACACGCGAATCGTTTGGCAAACCTGTATAGGCGTTAGAGCCAAACATAAGAATCTTATTACCATCAATATCTGTAACTTCTGTTCCTTGCTTACTTGTAATCTCACGGAAGTATGGATAAACACCCGCATCCATAAACTTCTGCGGCTCGCGGTAGCTTTTGTACTTGTCTTGTAACTGTCCCATTATACTTTAATATGGTGTAGCCATTGACTACTTAAATATTATTTTCAGGCTGCAAAGATACTAATTTTGAATGACAAAACACTCTTTTTGATTAGAAAAGTGATTTTTAAACATTTTTACTCTCATAATATCTACAACATAACTAATAAATATGTAACTTTGTACATATAAAACCACGCGCTGATTATTTGGCACAATGAATAAGAAAAAAATAGTTTTTATCCTAAACCCAATATCGGGTACTGTTAGTAAGGCTGGTATTCCTGACCTCATTGAAGCACGACTCGATAAAGATAAGTTTGACTATCGCATTGCAGAAACGCAACATGCTGGTCACGCATCTGACCTTGCACGGGAAGCTGTAGAAGAAGGTGTAGACATTGTTGTAGCTGTGGGCGGAGATGGTACTGTCAACGAAGTCGGAAGATCACTTATCAATACAAAATCGGCTATGGGTATACTCCCTTGTGGCTCAGGAAATGGACTTGCAAGACATCTAAACCTACCGATGAACCTAAAGAAGTGCGTTGATATTCTAAATTACGATGATGTAAAAGCACTTGATTATGGTGTCATCAATGGTCATCCTTTCTTCTGCACCTGTGGAATGGGATTTGATGCTTTCATTTCTATGAAGTTTGCAGAAGCTGGTAAGCGTGGACCTATCACTTATATGCAGAAAATTCTTGAAGAAGGTTTCGGTTATGAGCCTGAGACCTACGTCATAGAAGACGAAGATGGGACACATCGTTACAAAGCCTTCCTCGTATCAGCAGCCAATGCTTCACAGTATGGCAACAACGCATATATCGCCCCACAGGCTTCTATGAGTGATGGTTTGTTGGACATTATCATTATGGAACCATTCGATATTATCGATGCTCCACAGGTAGCTATTGAACTTTTCAATAAGACTTTGGACAAAAACCTGAAAATAAAGACTTTCAAAGCTAAGCATATTCATATACATCGTAAGAAGGAAGGCATTATTCATTATGATGGCGACCCTATCACATCAGAGGCTGACGTGGACATATCAGTCGTCCCAAAGGGAATCAATATTATTGTAAATCCTAAGGGTGGAAAGGATAATAGACAACCCAATTTGTTGCAAACGGCCTTTTCTGAGATTTTCTACAATATTGACTTAATGAGACAAGACCTTACGAAACAAAGTAGAAAGGTACAGGCTATCAACAAAAACATACTGCGCAAACTAAACATATAATATCATAAGCCAAACGAATGGGCTTTACTTTTAAGCAATTTCATATCACTGACGACCACACGGCCATGAAGGTCGGGACGGATGGTGTGTTGCTTGGAGCTTGGGCAAATGGAGGTTTGAGAATTCTTGATATTGGAACAGGGA
>CAMUQM010000131.1 GCA_947095945.1 uncultured Prevotella sp. | reverse complement strand
GACATCTGATAGGTAGGCATACCACCGAAGATGGCGTTTGTCCAGCGTGTTGCCTCACCTGTACGGTTCTGGAATTCTGTCATTTCCTGTGCCGAACCGACACCTGCTGAGGCATCGTGGCGATAGAGAATCTTACCCTGAGTAACCGGTACGAAGAAGTAAGCGAATGATATGACCGCAAACAACACGACTACCACAACATCGGGTAGAAATCTTTTCCAAGTTTTCATTATTATTTATTTTGCTTTTGTCTGACTTATGGATTAATCTCTGCAAAGTTACAAAAAACAAAGCACTTACAATATCCAACTTGTAACTTTTTCGTACCTTTGCAGTATGAAAATAGGAATCATCGTTGCAATGGACAAAGAGTTCGAGCAACTTAAAGCAATTCTTTCCAATACCGAGACGGAGCATTTCAATCATAAAGACTTCGTTACGGGACGGTTGGGAGATAAGGAAATCATCCTGCAGCAGTGCGGTATCGGTAAGGTTAACTCTACCATCGGTGCGGTGGAGATGATAAACCATTACCACCCCGACCTTGTTATCTCAAGTGGTTGTGCTGGTGGAGCTGATACTTCATTGGAGGTTACTGATGTGGTGGTAGCAACAGAGTGTGCGTATCATGATGCCTACTGTGGAGATGAGGTGGCTTTCGGTCAGATTATCGGTATGCCTGCCCGCTTCAAGGCTCCTGCTGAGCTGATTGAAAAGGCATTGTCGTTGAATAACTTGCCTGATTGTAAAGACTTACACGTCAAGGCTGGACTGACAGTTAGTGGCGAATGGTTTGTCAACTCACGTGAGAAGATGCAAGAGATAATGAACCATTTCCCAGAAGCAACAGCCGTCGACATGGAGAGTTGTTCTATTGCGCAGGTCTGCCACATCTATCAAACACCTTTCGTTTCCTTCCGAGTTATCAGCGATGTTCCGCTCAAAGACAACAAAGCCAGCCAGTACTATGACTTCTGGGAGCGTATTGCTAACGGCAGTTTTGAGGTGACGAGACACTTTATTAACTTAATTCATAATTCATAATTCAAAATTCATAATTATGATTACCGATGTTAGCGTAAGTATTATCCACGTCTTTAAGTCTTTGTGGGTTTTGTTAGCTAAACGGAAATCTGCTTGTTTTGAGTTCCGCGAGAGGGTTAAGTGGACAAGTAAACAAGTTATTTGTTTCTATAAACTCTGCCTATAACGGTAATCATAATTATGAATTGTGAATTTTGAATTATGAATTAAACATGAATTATGAATTTTGAATTACCATAGTAATCATAATTATGAATTGTGAATTCTGAATTAATAAAGGATTAAATATGATTTCTGTTTTAAATAAGAATAATGAGTTAAAAACATAGATTACATCGGTAATCATAATTATGAATTTTGAATTATGAATTCTGAATTAAGCAAAATCCCTTCCTTTACCATTGACCACCAGCGATTGCTGCGTGGCATTTATGTAAGCCGTAAGGACGAGGTGGGTGGCGAGACAGTTACCACCTTCGATATCCGTATGAAAGAACCAAACCGTGAGCCAGTGTTGCACGTGGGTGCTATCCACGCCATCGAACACTTGGCTGCTACTTATCTTCGCAACGATGAGGAGTGGAAAGACCGTATTATCTATTGGGGTCCTATGGGCTGCCTAACAGGTAACTATCTTATCCTCCGTGGCGACCTTGAGTCGAAAGATATCGTCGACCTCATGCGCCGCACCTTCCAATTCGTTGCCGACTTCGAGGGTGAAATCCCCGGTGCTTCAGCTCGCGACTGTGGTAACTACCTGCTCCACGACCTGCCTATGGCGAAGTGGGAGTCACGTAAGTTCCTCACCGAGGTGCTGGACAATATCACCGATGCCAACCTCGTTTACCCGGAAAAGTAGTTTGACAAGTTGACAAGTTGACAAGTTAACAAGTTAACGAGTTGCTTGATAAGACAAAGTAACATAAAAACAAAAAAGACAGAGTAACAGAAGAAACTTGTTGCTCTGTCTTTTTTGTTTGACCATAAATATTATGTCCATTCATTAGCATGCCTTTCCGTCTTCTACACGTAACTTTTCCCCATACCAAGCGACACTTGTAAACTATTTTCACACAACCTAAAACCAACACATGCTCTTTTGCCTTTGAAAAGATGCCTAATTGGCTTTGAAAAGATGCCCTTTTGAGGTCTAACTAACGCCCTTTTGAACCCTTACTAAGCACCTTTTCTTACATGACTCTACAATTCCTTGATACATTGTTAGTTACAAAGGTTGCCTAAAAGGCATTTTTTTACTCTTTTTAGGCATAGGAATAATGAAATAATGTAAAGAAAATTCAGCGCAACAGGACTATAAGAAGTAATCGAAAAATAAGAAATAATGCACCTAATCACCCCATAACAGAGCGAGATTTTATACCTTAATAAAATAAATTATAGTCCTAATTACACGAATATCCAAATTAAGTTTGTATATTTGCGACCAACTTCTGAGTTCTTGGTGCCTTGATATTGCAGCACAGGGGCATTCGAGTTTCTCGCAATGACAATAAAACCTAAACTATACATTGTCAATCAAATACTTACAAACAGTTATGTCTAAAAGTGCTGCTAAACTAAAAAACCTAATATGAATAACCGATTTCTACACGGTGTGCTTACTGCACTTGCCTTAACGGCATCGGCTACGAGCTTTGCTCAGACCAATACCGTTATGACTCTTCAGACGCAAATCGCTCCTAACCCAGAGAACGAGCCGCGCCCAGTGTTCCCTGTTCCCACTGACCGTCAGTGGAAATGGCAGCAGACTGAGTTCTATGCCTTCTTCCATTATGGTATGAATACCTATACGGGTAAGGAATGGGGTAATGGTGATGAAAATGTAAATACCTTTGCGCCAACGGCAAAGCCAGACCCTAAGCAGTGGTTAGAGGCTGTGAAGGCAGCTGGTATGACGGGCGGTATCGCTGTTGTGAAGCATCATGACGGCTTCTGTCTGTGGCCTACAGAAACAACAGATCATAAAAGCATGAACTCATCAAGCCCTAATGCGCAGGTGAATATTGCTGATCTCTTTGCGAAAGCAGCACAGGAGTTGAATATGAAATATGGCTTCTACGTATCTCCTTGGGACCGAAACAGTGGTCTTTACGGTACGGACAGCTACGTGAAGGACGTCTTCTTGAAGCAGTGTGCCGAGCTTGCAAAGTATGGTTCAGACCAGTTTGAGATGTGGTTTGATGGGGCAAATGGTGGTAATGGCTACTATGGTGGTCAGAATAAGACAATCAACATCGACCGTGCAACCTACTACGACGTACCTAACCTCCGCGATTCTATCCATAAGCTTAGCCCTAATATCATCCTTTGGGGTGTCGGTGGTGAGGCACGTTGGATTGGTAACGAAGACGGATGGGCAGGCGAAACCAACTGGTGTAATGAGAACCGTGGCTATGCTCCTGAGCGTAATGGTATGTATGGAACGGAGAACGGCTGGTTCTGGCTCCCCGGTGAGAGCGATGCTAAGTTTACCGACAAAGGCTGGTTCTGGCATCCGGGTTGTCAACCAATGTCAGCAGAGCGCACCTTCCAAATGTATTTAGAGACGGTAGGTCGTAATTCAACACTCATCCTTAACTGCCCTCCAGACCAAAGCGGTAGAATTCCTGAGAATCAAGTAAGCCGCTTGAAGGAGTTTGGTACTATGTTGAAGGAGCGTTTCAAGACCAATCTTGCTAAGACAGCTACTGTTGAAGCTACCAGCACACGCAGCAATGGAGCAACACGTACCTATCTTGTCAACAATCTCATTGACGAGAATCCAGATACTTATTGGGCAGCAGAGGACAACGTAAAGGATGTTACCCTCACCTTCAAATGGAACAACACTCAGAAGGTTCGCTACGTGACTTTGCAAGAGTACGTTAGACTCGGACAGCGCGTAAAGGGTTTCTCAATCGAATATACCACTGATGGCAGCACATGGAAGCCACTTGCTAACAAGGTAAAGCAGACCACTATCGGCTATAAGCGTATCATTCCGCTCAACGGAAGCACCGTGAGCAGCTATGGTTCAGGCTTTGAGGCTAAGGCTATACGCGTTCATATCAAGGATGCTAAGGCTTGTCCTGTAATGAGTGAGATTGCAATTTATTAATCGTTTGACTTGAGAAACAATATGAAAAAGAATATATTAGCTACCTGTGGTTTGTTGTTTTGCACCACTTTGCTCCATGCACAGACCACACAAGAGGTTAGAATAGATTTTGAAAATCAGGATTATAAGTCGGTTGGTGTCTACGACTCTTGGCAGAAATCGCCTTTCCGCAGCCAAAACAAGCAGGCGCCTGTACTGAAAGGAAACGTGCAGGTGGTAAGCAATATCGACAAGAACCATGACGAGATTCTGAAGACTATCCCTAATGCTTCTGAGAAAGTGTTGGGCTTCCAGCGTTCACGCTTTGGTTCGAACACCTTCGGTGCACGCATCGACCTTAAACAGCCATTCGCTTTGACCAAAGAAACAAAGTACGTACACGTGATGATTCACAAGCCAAAGGCTGGTCGTACGATGCTCATCGGACTCGGAAAGCGTACCGATCGTGCTGGTCAGAGCGCAGAGACAGAGCAGTTCTGGGAGCTATCAACGAGAGAGGTTGAGCCAAACAAGTGGGTAGATGCTGTCTTCCCAGTTAAGAGTGCTGGTGGTATCGAAATCCATAGCCTTGTGGTTGTTGTCGATTGTGAAGACACTAACGGCATGACCGATGATTTCCTTGCTTATATCGACAATATCGAGGTGAACAACGAAGCCTTCACAACAACCAATCGTGAGGACTATCCGATGAACTATAACAAGGATCAGAAGTGCACACGTACCGACCGTGGACTCAAGGGCATCAGCCTTGGCGACCAGACTTTCAGTGTCTATGGCGATATTACCACTTCTACTCCAGCTTACACCTACCTCAGCAAGCAGGCGTTCTTGGCTAAACCGGGTGAGACACTCAACCCAGCTGTTCAGTACAAGGGTATCTGGATGCACAGCTATGTTTATCTTGACTTGAACAACAATGGTCGCTTTGAGCCAAAGGTAGAAGGTGGTCAGATTGTTCCAAACGCTGGTAATGAGTTGTTAGCTTACTCTTTCCTCGGCGGAGAGGATGAGAATTCTGGTTTCAATAGCGCAGGAACAGAGATTTCTGGCAATGGTCGTAACACACTTGTTATGCCTGAGTTCACACTTCCTGATAATCTTCAGCACGGTTTCTACCGCATGCGTTACAAGGTGGATTGGAATTCTGCTGATGCAGGAGGTTGCATCGACAACAACAACAATATCATCAACAATGGTGGTGGTGCCATCGATGTTCGCCTTAACGTACATGGCGACAATGTTAAGATTAACCAAGGTGCACTCAATGGTAAGGTTGTTGCAGAAGATGGTACGGAACTGAACGGCATCTCTATCCCATTCGGTAAGCCTTATACTATCAAGATGAAGCCTGAGCATGGCTTTAACTTCAGCGGTCTAAAGGTGCGCCACGGCTACAACCTCAATGGTGACAGCCTCAGCCATGGTACCTATCAGTATGTTGACGAGTTCATCCCACGTGAGCGTTTCAATGCTGACGGCACCTTTACTCTCCCTGCAGAGATGGTGGATGGCGACGTATCACTTGAGGGTATCTTCATTGATGCGAAGACAACTTTGACCTACGAGGTTTACTTTAACAACGAGTTTGTT
>CAMUQM010000130.1 GCA_947095945.1 uncultured Prevotella sp. | reverse complement strand
AAGAAAAACGCCGAGACTCTCAACGAGCTTCGGCGTTATTAGTATGTTTAACTAAGAAATCTTTTCAAAATGAAAGGGAACCTCACGGCCTCCTTTGTCATCCCAGATCAATCGTTAAACTTTTACCTTAATAAAATAACTAAAAACCTAAATCTATTACTACTAACCTAAACAATCTATTAACCTTTTGACAATGCAAAGTTAGAATATTTTCAAGTCTTGTGCAATATTTCCAAGAGCTTTTACTATAAAAACAGCTTTTTCTTGATACAAATCAACTCTTTGTGTGCGCAAACAATCAATATTTGCTTACTTTTCTTGGCTTTTTATCTGTTTTCTTGTAACTTTGCTGCAAATGATATATCAATGAGAATACTGATTGTAAATACCAGTGAGAAAACAGGTGGAGCTGCTGTTGCAGCTAACCGGCTCAAAGATGCTCTGAATAACAGCGGAGTCAAGGCAAAGATGTTGGTACGTGATAAACTGACGGACGACATCACTGTGGTTAGCCTTGGGCATGAATGGAAGAATCAGTGGCACCTGCTTTGGGAGCGTTTCTGTGTCTTTTTTAATCTTCGCTTCTCTCGTAACCATCTCTTTGAGATTGATTTAGCAAACTCAGGAGCTGATATTACAAAGTTGCGTGAGTTCAAGGAAGCTGATGTTATTCATCTTTCTTGGATCAATCAGGGTATGCTTTCATTGAATAGTATCAAGAAGATTTTATGTTCTGGTAAGCCAGTTGTGTGGACGATGCACGATCTTTGGCCTGCATCCAGTATCTGCCATTATGCACATGGTTGCTATCGTTACGAGAATGGTTGCGGCAATTGCCCTCTTTTACCGGGTAAAGGTAAGGCGAATGATTTGTCTTCAAAGGTGTGGAAGCGTAAGAAAGCTATCTATCATCATGGTAATATATGGTTTGTTACTTGTAGTCAGTGGCTCGCTCGGCAGGCAAAGCGCAGCGGACTTCTTCGTGGATTCAGTGTTACAAGTATTCCTAATCCTATTGATACGCACGTCTTTGAACCACAAGACAAAAAAACAGCTCGGCAGCGTTTACAGCTCCCAGAGGACAAGAGACTCGTACTCTTCGTTTCTCAGCGTGTGACAGATCAACGCAAGGGAATGGACTATTTCGTTGATGCTATCGAAAAGATGGTTGCTAATCATCCAGAAATGAAAGATAATACAGGTATCGCTATTCTTGGTGGACACGCTGAAGAACTCGAAGGAAAACTCGCTCTACCAGTTTATCCTATCGGTTATGTGAGTGATCAACAGCGAATTCGTGATGTCTATAATGCTGCTGATGTCTTTGTTCTTCCATCGCTTGAAGACAACCTACCTAATACGATTATGGAGGCAATGGCTTGTGGAGTGCCTTGCGTGGGCTTTAAGGTTGGAGGAATACCAGAGATGATAGACCATGGTAAGAATGGCTATGTCGCTGCAGAGCGTAATGCCGACGACCTTGCAAAGGGTATACACTGGGTTCTTGATGAGGCTGATTATGCAGCCCTTTCAGAAGATGCTGTTGGTAAAGTTCTACGTTGCTATTCACAACGTAGTGTCGCACTACAATACCTTGAAATATATAATGAGGCACTTGCCTATAAGAATTTCCGATTATGATCACATTTTCAGTAGTCACTATAACCTATAATGCCGCTTCGGTTCTACAGCCGACACTTGACAGTGTGCTCATGCAGGACTATCCTCATGTGGAGCATATCATCATTGATGGAGCTTCAACAGATGACACTTTAAAGATTGCTAAAGCCTATCAGCAGCAGTCTGATGAGGCTGAGAACGAGCATGTCGTACGCATTCAAAGCGAACCTGACGATGGTCTTTATGATGCAATGAATAAAGGCTTACAACAGGCAACAGGCGATTATATTGTTTTTATGAATGCTGGCGACCGTTTTCCTGAACCCGATACGTTGGACAAGGTGGTGCTTGCTGCTGTCGTTGGAGATGGCGAGGAGCGTCCTGCTGTTCTCTTTGGTGATACAGATATCATTGATGAAAAGGGCAACTTCCTTTGTCATCGCAGGCTAAGTCCATCAGAACGACTTACTTGGCGTTCTTTCCGCTATGGTATGTTGGTATGCCATCAGGCGTTCTATGCACGTTTGGATATAGCCCGCTCGCTACTCTATGATACAACTTATCGCTTTTCTGCAGATGTAGATTGGTGTATTAGGGTCATGAAAGAGGGCGAACGTCAGCAGCTTCTTTTGCGTAATATCCATGCTGTTGTGGCGAATTATGTACAAGAGGGACAGACAACCCTCCATCACAAGGAGTCGCTACGTGAGCGTTTTGATGTAATGCGCAGGCACTATGGATTGATTCAAACGCTATTGCTCCACGCATGGTTTGCGGTACGTAGTGTGATAAAATAGAGAAAGTTCTTTGGTTTAAATGCCCTTAATACGTCCTATTGATTGTTAAGAGCTGCAATTTCTACGCAGGTTAATCGTTTTATTCAATAGGTAGTATCATTTTGGGGACGTATAGATAAAGTCTGTGAGGAGTCCCCTTTCACCTAATAAAACGTACGAATATGGAAAGAATGAGAATTAAAATGTTAGTTGCTTTGTTGTTGCTGTGCCTTTCGGTATCAGCTCAAACAGAGTATAGTGGTATTGCTGGAGCCTCACCAAGACTGGTAAGAGCAAATAAGCAGGCTGCAGCTAAGCAGGCTAATCGTAGATCTAAGACGGGGACTTCGTCAACTACATCGAAGCCTAAAACTACATACGATAGCAATGTGAACAATAACAACTCAACCTATGCACCGCTGCCAGATGATAATGAAGCTGGTGAGACGGAGGTAAGAGACGGCTTTAAGACCTTCTCACGTGGTATGGGTAAAGTTATTAAGCGTGAAACTAAGACAATGGGAGAAGTAACCCGAAAGATTGGTGCTGACGGTAAGAAGTTCTTTCAGAAGCTTGGTAAAGGAATCTCAGACTCCTTTAAATCAGACACAACAACGTCTAAATAAGATTTCGTTTCATATTATATAAAGCGTGTTCCAAGGCTAAGATCATTTGCAGTCGATAGTCTTGGAACATTCTTTTTTATTGGTACTGTCTCACAAGTAATTCTCTATACAAATTAGTTATGGTGTCCTTACGAAATATGATAACAACATTAATGATGTTTCCTTTCCGCTTTTAATCACGGTGTTATTGTTCCGCACGTGTTGTGCTGATGCTTAGCACGTGTTGTGCTGTTGGTGAACACCAATGGTGCTGAGCGTTAACAGCCTTGTAAGCTACAGGCATACGAAGTTGTACTGGCTTGTAGCAGGAATCTAATGGACGACAACGGGGGAGAATAAGTCATTTGGAATGTTTTGCCATTAGTAAATAATTGACTACCTTTGCCACCCGAAACAAGATTATTATGAATACCATAGTTCCCTTTAGTCATCCCATGTATATCATGCTGAAGCCTGCTGGTTCGCTTTGTAACCTGCGGTGTAAGTATTGTTATTATTTGGAGAAGAGTAAGCTATATGACGATAATAAGAATCATGTGATAACTGATGCGTTGCTTGAGAAGTTCATAAAGGAATACATCGAGGCACAGACGACACCACAGGTTCTCTTTACATGGCATGGTGGCGAGACCTTAATGCGTCCTATATCCTTCTATCGTCGTGCATTAGAACTACAACGCTATTATGCTCGGGGTCGTCAGATTGATAATAGTATTCAGACGAATGGTGTCCTATTAAACGATGAGTGGTGCCGTTTCTTCAAAGAGAATAACTTCCTTGTAGGTGTTTCTATTGATGGTCCACAGGAGTTCCATGATGAGTATCGTCGCAATGCAATGGGCAAACCATCCTTCCATCAGGTGATGAAGGGTATTCACCTATTGAATAAACATGGGGTAGAGTGGAACGCACTTGCTGTTGTTAATGACTTTAATGCAGACTATCCATTAGACTTCTATCACTTCTTCAAGGAGATAGGATGCCGTTATATTCAGTTCACTCCTATCGTTGAACGAATCGTAGCTCGTAAGGATGGATTGACCTTAGCACCCGGTATGCAGGAAGGTGGTGAGCTTACGGACTTCTCTGTTACTGCCGAACAATGGGGTAATTTCCTCTGTACTATCTTCGATGAATGGGTGCATCATGATGTTGGCGAGTATTATATACAACTTTTTGATGCCACTTTGGCCAACTGGGTTGGCGTTGCACCGGGCATTTGCACTATGGCAAAGGAGTGTGGTCACGCAGGTGTAATGGAGTATAACGGTGACGTTTACTCTTGTGACCACTTTGTTTACCCAGAACATAAACTTGGGAATCTATCGCATCATACCATCTATGAGATGATGAATAGCGACCGACAGAAGGAGTTTTCAAAGATGAAGTATAGACTTCTTCCACAGCAGTGTAAGGAGTGTAAGTATCAGTTTGCTTGTCATGGAGAGTGTCCTAAGAATCGCTTTATTCGCGATTGTTATGGCAATTCTGGACTTAATTATCTCTGCAAGGGCTATTATCAGTTCTTTGAACATGTAGCGCCTTATATGGACTTTATGAAGAACGAGTTAGAGAATCAGCGCCCACCAGCTAATGTAATGAACCAAGTGTTTGGGAAGTAATTCGCCTTTAAGTTCAATATCTTTATTCTCTTTCTCTTTGTTCTTATTGTGGAAAGAGGCATAAACGAAAACAGCTCCGATAGATAATGTCCATCGGAGCTGTTCGTATAATGTGTGGAATGTTTACTTTGTAATCGAGAGTAGTTGTCCTTCTGATACACGAGTCAATTTGCCTATGCGGTTCTGTCGACACAACTGGTCCACAGTAATACCATGCTGACGAGCAATAGTCTCTAATGTTTCACCGTTGATAACCTTGTGATAGAAAATCTTTCCATTATCAGCACTTGGCTCAGTGCGTGGCGTATGGTTTGAGAAATCTGTGTTATAGTGTCTCTCTTGACGAGGGGTATAGCTCTGATTGCCTTTACCTTGAATATTCTCACGAGAGTAACCCGGACTTGATGAAGTACCGCGAACAGCAGTTGCACGTTCAGACTCCTGCGCTACAGTGCTGCGACGGTAAACATAGTAGTCGCCTGTAACGTCTTGATTGGCGAAGTCGAAGAAGAGTGCTGGGTTCAAAGCTACACCTGCCAAACGAGTTTCGAAATGGAGATGAGAACCTGTTGAACGACCAGTGTTACCACCTAATCCGATAGGCTGACCAGCACGGACAGTCTGGTTTGGAGACACAATCTGCTTTGAAAGGTGACCATAGATAGTCTCAAGTCCGTTATTATGGCGGATAACAATATACTTACCATATCCATTACCATCGTATTTTACTACACGAACCTTACCAGAGAAGGCTGCGCGGATGGTATCACCGATATACACCTTGATATCCAATCCCTGATGGCGACGACCCCAACGACGTCCGAAGTTACTTGTGATAACACGGCTTGGTGTTGGCATGTGGAAGCCACGAAGGTCAATTTTATATACATCAGGGAGGTTACCTCCACGATGTGCATAGTTGTTATTCCAATCGTTATAGAGTTCTGATGATGGTTCTTCTATTTCTTCAGCTTCGCGAAGACGGTTGATAACCATTGTGTCTAATGCTTTAGCACGGCGGTCAATAGGTGCTTGTCGAGCAAGCAAATCTTGGGCATTTGCTGAATGGGCTGTCAAGGTTAAGAGAGATGTTAGTGCAAAAGTCCTAA
>CAMUQM010000129.1 GCA_947095945.1 uncultured Prevotella sp. | reverse complement strand
TAAACTTATTAACTCGTAAACCTGAATAACTTGTCTACTTGTAAACTTATCTACTCGTCTACTTGAATAACATCTGCACCTGTACGTCCACTATATTCAGGTGCGTATGCACATTGCGCAGTGCAGGTTCCTGTCTGATAAACACCTGCTCGGTCAATATAATATTCTGTCTCAACGACATGCTTACCCTTTGCCATCTGGTCGAAGTAGTAATTAGTCGTGTAATCCTTTGGAGCAATGTAATATCCCCAACAATAACCACTCAACTGACTGACTGGCTCAAGGCAGGCTGCACGCTTATCAACAACTTGCACAAAGTCGTAATCACGGTCGGCAATTATCGTCAAACGGATACGCACCTTATCACCAACTTTAAGGTTCTTACCTCTCTTCAACAGCACACTATCAACCATTACCTCACGCTTAATCTTCAAGCCAGATGAAGCATCGGAGATATCTGTTGATGTCTGGAAGAACTGCGCATAGACAGCGCCCCAACTTGTGCCAGTGCTTGCTTTGCTGATAACTAAATCGTGAGTTTCAGACAATTGGAAATCAACAGGCTGTGTAGCTTTCACATAACCCAAACCTGCCGTAGGCTGTGTTGTCTGCAAAGGTTTGTTATCAAGCATCAACGTAGCATGCTCTCCATTCTGCATCAACCAATTGCCATTGTTCATAAATGCCCAAATAGCATTCACTGAGTTCAATGGTGTATCCCAAGCCTGCGTACGCTTCTCCTGTAAGAGCCAACGCTGCATCTCAACAAGCGTCTTACCATCAGTAGGAGTAATTGTCTTTATTGCCTCGATAGCTGCCACCTCTGTTGGAATCTTATAATCACGCCAGCTGTAATAAGCGTTTTTAGAATCAAAGTAACGTCCCTTCTCCTCCGTATAAACCGTATATTCCTTGATACTCTGCAGGTATTCACGTGCCTTTTCAACCTTACCATACTGCTGAAGGATTACTGCAGTATTCGCTTTACCATAGATAGTTAAATCCGTAGGTTTCTTGGTCAGGCGGTCGATGAGGTACTTTATGTCATTTGTAGCTCGGTCATGATAGAACAAAACATTGGTGTAAAGATAATCACAAAGGTCATCAGATGGGAAGAGTATCGTATTATACCTCTTCTCATCACGCTTCATCTCAGCCACACACTTTGCCACCATCTTATCCATAAATCGGAAAGAAGCGTTAATCATCTTCGTAACCTCTGGGTTAGGACTTGTAAGGTTTTGCAAACGAACAAGTGTCTTCGTCACTGCAACAGTCATATAAAGACTTCCCTTCATTCCTGGCCACCAAGAGAACGAACCATCAGAGTTTTGCAGTTTCTTTAGACTTGAGAATGTTGATGTCAACTTGTTCTGCAACTGATTCTCATCGAAAAAACGCACTAGTTGCTGTTTCTGTTCGCTTTCATTCTTAGCATCCATAACCCAAGGAGTCTCATCAAGTGTCAAAGACTTGAGTTCCTGATTCTTTTCTAAAGCCGACATCATTGACGTTTCCTTACCCATCTCCTTCTTCCACTGCTCGATTGTCTGCTTAATTGCTGGGGAAGTATTCATTATCTGCTTACCCAAACTATTTGCATAATAAGCCGAAACAAGACTGATTGCATTCTTTTCATTTGCATCCGCCACATAAGGCAACGCTTGAATCATCAGCCAATTTGGGTTATTTGTATACTCTACTGTTAGCTTTTGGTCTGTACTCTTCTTTGGGAAAAGCTTACCAACATTAATCGTCTTCACCCCAGCATCATTCTGTGTGAATGGATAGGTGTTTGTTACATACTCCTTATTCTGAAGTACTGAGAGGTAATGTTGCTCACCATCAGAGAAGCCATCACCCTCAACCGTGAAGCGAACAACGAGCAAGGACTGGTCAGCTGTAAGCTTATTGGCATTCTTCGCCAACAATGAAGCTAAGCTATAAGTTGCAGAACCACTCCCCTGCGCTTTCAAAACAATAGCTTTGCTGTCTGTAAAGAGCACCTTTTCAGTTGCTGGATCAAGGATTTCAACCTTTGCTTTTGCATTGATATCTTTCTCAGATTGATTGAACAAACGAGCAGAAACCATTGCCTCATCACCCATACGGACAAAGCGAGGCATATTAGGTTGCACCATCAATGTCTTTTGAGCAACAATATCATCAGAAAGGAAGCCATTATTCATATCCTCATCGTGTGCCAATCCCATGAAGCGCCACGTAGTAAGGCTCTCTGGAAGCGTAAACTTAATACTTACATTACCCTTCCCATCTGTCAGCAACTGTGGATAGAAGAATGCTGTCTCATTGAGATTCTCACGCATAGAAGGCTTTACATTCTTCGTTTCGTCCTTCTCCTGCTTTATCTCCTCATCTTTCTTTGTTACAGGAGCAGCAAGTTCTTCTTTTGTTTCCTTAGTAGGTCCATAGCCAACCGTAACGACCTCATTCATAGAAGACTCCTTTGCCAAAGCCATTGACTTAACAGCACGTGTCATGCTCACCATTCCGTCTGATCTTGCTGAATAAAAATAGGCCTCTGGAGTATCATATTGTTCTAAGAAACGACTATCAAATTTCGAGAAAGACAACCTGTCTACATCAAAAGATTGGAAATAAGCTTCCCCTGAAAGACCAAAGCCTGAATAATAAGGCCTCTCCCAGTTAGCAGATGTATAGTTAAGCGAGAAGAAATTGCCCAAGTACCATGAATTAGATAATAACTCATCAAGACTCTTATCATAAAGTGTTGCCATCAGCTGAGCATTGGCAGCCTTACCATCAGGACGATGAATGGTTACCGTCCATTCCTCCTGCTGTCCGGGGATAAGTTTATTACGGAAAGTCTTCCATTTAACAATTAAGCTCTTATCTGGTAACGGACGCCTGATTCTTCCCCTATGACTATACATCACGCCATTCTTTACCCAAGTATAATTAAGAAATATCTCATCACCATATTCTTCCTTATAGACAAACTTGCGTGTCTGTATACTATTGCTTTGATTGAAAGAACCTGTTTCAATCACTTTATTACCTGAGAAGATGGAATAAACAACATACTGATTATCATCACTTGAACCCACCTGCATATAGATAGGACCACCATCGCGAGGGAATTGGTTTCCACTCAGATAAAACCAATCATGTGTCTCTATAACAGGACGCTTGTCGTCCATTGAGAAAACAATGAAGTCTGTATCAATAGTATCTGTTCCACAGATAGCATGCACACGATAAGCACCAGAAGACAACCCCTTTATAGCAACATTCTCATTTGCCTTGACGCTCTTGTAATTGCTATAGACATATTTACTCTTATCCTTCTGCTGTGGTACGATTACATACTTCACAGTTCCATCAACAGGAGATCCTGCAGCGTTTAGGTAATAAAACTTAATCGTTTTAAGAGTATCACGCAGGTTCTTCTCAGGAATATTGCAAGAAAGACTTGCCTCCTTTGTTCCTAATGGTAATGATGCAAAGCCTTCATGTGTCTCACCTGCAGCATCGGTCACCGAAGCCTCAACTCTAAAGTTATAGAAAAGTGAACGATAACCCTTACCAGACTTTAGTTCCTTCTTGGCTTTATCAGACAGAACAAAAGGTACAGTAACAACAAACTCTCCCTTGTCATCTGTGACAACATCTTGTTCGTTCACTTCCTCACTGTCTTCATAGAAGCTACACCAATAACTTGTCCTACGTGTAACAACATAATGCACCTTTGCACCTTGTACAGGTACACCAGCAAAACTCTTGGCACGACCAATCAACTTGATAGAATCACCGACAGCATACTTCTCCTTATATTCGTCAAAGTTTACATCAAACGTTGGACGCTTATACTCATCTACTTGGAAACGCTTAGATCCTTTTGTTCCAAAATCAGCATAAATAGAGAAACTACCTGTCAGTCCACTTGTTGGAAGATTAAAGTCTGCTGCAGCAGTACCGAAACGGTCGGTGGTTACAGACTTACGCCCAATCTCCTTATAATTGGCATCTTTCAAAACCATATCGAAGGTTTGTCCGCCTGCAGCCTTAGTCTTATAGTCTTGCTTGGTGTTCTGATAAGCAATGACAGATGCATGTACCGTCTGCCCAGGACGATAGATAGCTCTATCCGTGAAGACCTGAGTTACCATCTTGTCATAGTTCACCTTGTGGTAGTCATACCAACTCTCCAGTTGAGTTTCTTCAAAGGCTTTATCCTTATTCGTAAAGACATAGATGTCAGGGGTAGTTCTTTCCGAGTCAAAAACTACCTCTCCATTCTTGTTCGTAACCAGTTTCTTAACGATAGAAGGCTTATCATTATAATTTGGATAGGTAGCTTGAACCGTTACATTTGCTACTGGTTGCCCATCCACAACATTAACAACAACATACCGTGCTTTCTTCTTTGGTTGCAGTTCGCTCATGACATAGAGGTCACTAACATAGTAGAAAGCATATTCCGGTGTAAAATTCTTTTTAGGCGTTTCTACCTTAATGAGGTAAACACCCAGAGGTAATGTAGGCATTAAGAAAGAGTCTTTCACCGCTTCATAATCCTTATGACCAGTGAACGTACGGTTTATCGTCTGCGTTGTTGCAGGCAACAGACTTGCCTTCAACTTAGCCATGTCGTTTTTATCTACAAAACTGATAGAATGATTTCCTGATAGTTTCGTACGCGTAACCGTTATGACTACATCTGACACATTGCGCGTATTCAACTTAATCCAGTTATTCTTCTCCGTCGAACTAACATGACACTTATTGAAACTCACTTCAAACATCGGTCTTGTCAGTTCTTCACGAGCATTACGTAACGCTACTATTCGCTTCCATGATGCCCAACGGACAAGGGCATTATCAATATAAGCTATCTTCTCCTCAACCGGAGTATCTTCTCCCATACAGGCATAACGCTTCAACGCAACTTCCCCACATATCGGTAAGTCGCTATACTCTAAAATGAGCGAGTCAAGCTTTGGAATACTCTCTTTTTCATTCTTTATTCCCAGCAAAGCTGGGTAGCAAGCTGCCTCACGGTTCCCAACGCTTTTATAATAGCTATGTAGTTTGTCGTAGTTACCCACTTGCATACCTATAACATGCAGCAAATCACCCTTGAAGATATCATCATTCTTACCTACCTCTATTAAAGGCTTAAAGTCTGCTGCTTTCTGACTTGCCAACAGAGAAGGGTTAGCCAGTGCTTTCTTGAAGTAATCGTCAGCGTTTCCATCATCATCATTCCTACCTATCACACCCAAGATACAGTTGTAGATAGCAGACAAGACTTCATCCTTTCCTTCTACCATCTTTGCCTTTCCCTTCAATCGCTTTAACTCTACCTCAGCGGAGTCGGGTGCAATCTCTGTCTGTAACCTTGATGCTAACAGACTTGCAGCCAATATTTGCCCATAGGCTTTCTCTTTCTGTCCCTTCTGTTCAATCTTCTGTAACAAGCTGATTTGTGTCTTTGGTAAGTCCTTTTGCTCAGCCTGATTTACTTGTTGCCACAAAACATCGAAACTCTGTGCTGTTACTGTAATTGGCAACAACAAAAATATAATTGACAATACGATAAGTGACTTTTTCATACTCTCTTTCTTTTATTAATTGCAAAGATAATGCTTTTCAAGGAAAAAACGAAAGATGAGCTATGTATATTGTATAGGATTAATTTCACTACCGCACAATATAATTAAACTTATCAAAGTTTGTAAAGCCCATCTCTTCCAACTGTTGCTGGCTTCGCTGGCGGTCTTCATCTGTGTTATATTCGGGTATCAAAGGTA
>CAMUQM010000128.1 GCA_947095945.1 uncultured Prevotella sp. | reverse complement strand
GCTTCTCAATATCCATCCAGTCGGATGTAGCTGTCTTGCGTATCTTATTGCTCTTTACCGCACCAGCAACCTGAATCTGACCACCGAAAAGAAGGAATTTCTCTGTCAAAGTAGTCTTACCAGCATCTGGGTGAGAGATAATGGCGAACGTTCGCCTGCGTTCTATTTCATTCATTTGTATTTATTATCTTAGGGAGTACAAGAGTTGTCTAACGTTGTTCAAGTAAAGTAAAACCGTTCCTGTTTTGGTTTTAAGGGAAGGTCTTTACTTGACTCATTCTGGCTTTTCTTGTTTTTATCTCCTATTATTTATCTTGTTCTTGCAAGCCTTCCATGCACTTCTTCAGCGAATCAACCCAATATGGAATCTTTATGCCGAAGGTTTCCTTAATCTTTGTCTTGTCAAGGACTGAGTAGGCTGGACGTGTAACAGGTGAAGGGAATTCGTCACTGTGGCAAGGTTGGATGTCGCAGCCTGTGTTTCCTGCAAGTTCTGCAATCTTAATGGTGAAGTCATACCAGCTACATACACCCTCATTAGAGAAGTGATAGACACCACTTTTCCCATCATACTTGCGGTTCTCGACAATGTCATAGATTGCATCTGCCAAGTCGCCAGCATAAGTAGGTGTGCCGCACTGGTCAAAGACTACCTTTAACTGTGGCTTAGTAGCTGTGAGGTTCATCATTGTCTTAACAAAGTTATGACCGAACTCACTATAAAGCCATGCTGTACGAAGAATAATATGTTTTACGCCTGTAGCCTGAATCTTTTCTTCACCATGCAGTTTTGTCAAGCCATAAACGCCAGTTGGAGTACCTTTCATATCCTCTTTGCAAGGTGTGTTATAAGGATCGCCACCGAAGACATAGTCTGTGCTGACATGAACAAGTAAGCCATCTACTTCTTTCATAGCCTTTGCAAGGTTCTCTGGTGCCACAGCATTGAGCAATTCAACAATCTCACCTGCAGTCTCAGCTTTGTCTACATTGGTCCATGCTGCACAGTTGATGATACATTCAATCTTGTTGTCCTGTACCATCTTGCGGACATCTTCAAGGTTAGTAATGTCTAACTTTATATAACCTTCACATACGTCTGTGAAGATATAGTGGTCTTTACTTTGCTTAGATACGAGCTGTATCTCGTTACCAAGCTGTCCATTAGCTCCTGTAACTAAAATATTCATAGCTATCTCCTTTATTCTTCGCCGAAGTTCAAACCTTCAGTCTTATCCTTTATGTAGTAGTCTGATAACATACCAATGAAGGTTATTATCTCGTTAAGTGCACGAGTAGTCTCAGGTGTAATCTCCTTCTTTTGCAGACGAAGCATCATCACGCCATAAAGAAGGTCAAAGCAGGTTTCTACCTCGCTCTTTCCTAATTGTGCAGCAACACTCTTCAGGCGTTCATCATTTGTACGTGCCATCTTGTCTGCTGTGCGTTTTGTCTTTCCTCTCAGCTCAACAATGAAAGGTAAAACACGATAATATTCAGCGGAGTAGAAAGGAAACTTTGAAGATTGTAGTAACTGTGCGTGGAGTTCTGTAAGGTCTTGCATGAGGACTTTGTTAATCTGTAAGTGTCCGCCTTCACGACAACCTTCTTGATTCATCATACGTACAAGGTCGCCAAACCAATCTTCTTCCTCCTCCTTTTGTTCTTCAGTATATTGGAACTGGTCGATATATTCTTTGCGAATGCGTGTTAATGAACAGCCGTATGCACGAATCGTATCTTCTATCTGCCACATATAAAGCAGATATTCCGCTATGCTTTTTTTTCTTAATTCCTTTGCTACAAACATAATCTGTATATGAAGTTACCCTTAATCATCAATGCTTTAATCCATCAAACCATCAATTGTTGGCATATGATAAAGATTAAAGACGGTTCCTAAAAGCATAATGATAGAGAAGAGAATGACAACAGAGCCTATCACCTTATTTATAATAAGGATACCATTAACGTCAAACTTCCCCCTGATTTTATCAATCAACCATGATAAGCCATACCACCACAGCAATGCACCTGCTGGTATACACGCAAAACCGATAATCATCTCTAACGGACGATCGGGCTGTACAAATGCAAACTGTGCGTAGGATGCGATAAAGAGAAAGATAATCAAGGGGTTAGAGAGTGTTACTAAGAAGGCTGTAACTCCATTATGGAAGAGTGTGCCCTTCTCTTTTCCACTCTGATGAGCCTTCTTCATAGGATCCGATTTGAAGCAATAAACTCCAAATAGCAACAATAAAACACTACCTGTAATCTGCAGAATGAGCTTGTATGTAGGATTCTCTAAAGGTCCCATAATAAAGCTCATACCTAACCCTACGATAAGTGCATAAATTGTGTCGCTGACAGCAGCCCCGACACCTGTTATAAAACCATACCAACGACCTTTATTCAAGGTGCGTTGTATACATAATATTCCAACTGGACCCATGGGGGCTGAGGCAATAATACCAATAAGAAGCCCTTTAAAAATGAAATCCAGTATATCTAATTGAATGGGAAATTGCATGCTTGTTATTTTGAGTGCAAAATTGCAAAAATAATATGAGATAAGCAAATTTACCTAACAAAACTTTGTGGTATTCCACTTTTTTCATAACTTTGCCCATAGTATATTCAAACTAAAAACTTATTATATTCATGGATGTAACAGAGCAGAAGCCAGTTGTAACTGGATTGGAAAAGCCATTCGTAATTGGCTTGGACTTAGGAGGAACAAATGCTGTTTTCGGTGTCGTTGATCAACGTGGTCAGGTACTTGCCACAAACTCTATAAAGACACAGACTTATAAGACTGTAGACGATTTTGTAGAGGCTGGTGTAGAGGCGGTTAAGCCTCTCATTGCAAAGTATGGTGGTATTGGTCAGTTCCGTGCTATGGGTATTGGTGCACCTAATGGTAACTTCTATCGTGGAACGATTGAGTTTGCACCAAACTTGTTGTGGGGTCACGATGGCGTAGTGCCATTGGCAGATATGTTCTCAGAGAAGTTAGGCATTCCTGTTGGTCTTACCAATGATGCAAATGCAGCAGCTATTGGTGAGATGCAGTATGGTGTTGCACGTGGCTTGAAGGACTTTATCATGATTACTCTTGGTACTGGTGTAGGCTCAGGTATTGTTATCAATGGTCAGATGGTTTATGGCTCTGATGGCTTTGCTGGTGAATTGGGACACATGGTAATGGTTCGTGGAAAGAATGGTCGTACTTGCGGATGTGGTCGTACAGGTTGTTTGGAGACTTATTGCTCTGCTACTGGTGTTGCTCGCACTGCTCGTGAGTTCTTGAAGGAGAGTTCAGAAGACTCATTGTTGCGTGAGATTAATCCAGATGAGATTACTTCTTTGGATGTTTCTATCGCAGCTGGTCGTGGTGATGCACTTGCTAAGCGTGTTTACGAGTTCACTGGTAATATGTTGGGGGAGGCTTGTGCAGATTTTGCAACCTTCTCTTCTCCAGAGGCATTTATCTTCTTCGGTGGTCTTACTAAGGCTGGCGATTTGTTGATGGAGCCTATTATGCGTTCTTACAAGGAGCATGCTTTAGAAATCTTTAAGGAGAAGCCAAAGTTCTTGGTAAGTTCGCTTGATGATGCAGCAGCTGCTGTTCTTGGTGCTTCAGCTATCGGTTGGGAACTGTAATTTAAGATATAGAGTTTTGGACTCTTGTCGTCTGTATGTATAGTTTGTTTTTGCATATGTTTGACAGAGTCTAAAACTTATATATAATAATGTAGGGACAAACATCCTCGTCAGTCATTCTTTATTGCTAAGGTGACTATTTAATGAGGTTGTTTGTCCCTATTATGTTTTATGCAGGTTACTTTTAGTGACGTGTTTTGCGGTCAGCACCATTGGTGTTTGCCATGAACACCATACGTGATGAGCACCCGCACGAAAGTAGAAGACAAGAGGTTTTATTATGAGATAGTAAGACATTAATTACTAATCTTATATAGAAAGTGTTTATTAAACAGCACTTTCTTTTTATAGATTTTGTTTTGTACTCTCGTTTTTTTACTCTAACTTTGCGTTTACTTATAATACTTAGAAAAAAAGACAATAACAGGAGATGAAACAAGAAGATGACATCAAGAAAGCGATTGAAGTGATGAGGAAGGGTGGTATTATTCTTTATCCTACTGATACTGTGTGGGGTATAGGTTGTGATGCTACCAACGCAGAAGCTGTGGCAAAGGTATATGCCTTGAAGCGTAGAGACGATTCAAAAGCACTTATCTGCTTGGTTGATTCTGATAATCGTCTTCAGCGTTATGTACGTAACGTTCCTGATGTTGCTTGGCAGCTGATAGAGGCTGTTGAAAAACCAACAACGTTGATTCTTGATGGTGCTGTGAATCTTGCACCAAATTTGATAGCTGAAGATGGTTCTATTGGTATTCGTGTTACGAAAGAACCATTCTCTCATGAACTTTGCTACAGATTTCAGAAAGCTATTGTAAGTACTTCGGCAAATGTTAGTGGTGAACCTGCTGCACAGAATTACTGTGACATCTCACAGGAGATTATTGATGGCGTTGATTATGTTTGTCAGTCAAGACGTCAGGAGCACAAGCCACATGCACCATCCAGCATTATTAAGTTGGCTGCTGATGGCGAAGTAACAATTATAAGGAAATAATTTAATAGATAGATGAAAGTATCAGATAGTCTGGGGTTTATATCTCGGCTTGATAGTTGGCGGAAGAATCATGTTTCCAATCGCGAGTTGGTTTTAGTACTGGCGTTCGCTATTGGTTTTCTTGCTTCGTTAGCAGCATATATTCTTCACGTAATTATTAAGTTGATAGAGGAATTGGTTACCTCAGGGTTTCATGTTACAACCATAAACTGGCTTTATCTGATCTATCCAATCGTAGGTATTTGGTTGACGAGTTTATTTGTTAAGTATGTTGTGCGTGATAATATCTCGCATGGTATAACTCGTGTACTTTATGCTATTTCTACAAAACAATCTCGCTTAAAAGCTCATAATACGTGGTCATCTATAGTTGCTTCTGCTATTACTATCGGATTTGGTGGTTCTGTAGGAGCTGAGGCGCCTATTGTACTTACTGGGTCGGCAATTGGTAGTAATCTTGGACGAGTTTTCAATTTAGATAATCGCACTCTCATGCTTCTCGTTGGTTGTGGTGCAACAGCTGCTGTGTCAGGTATTTTTAAGGCTCCAATAGCAGGATTAGTATTTACACTTGAAGTGTTGATGGTTGATTTAACCATGGCATCTCTCTTGCCAATTTTAATTGCATCTGTGACGGCAACGTGTTTCTCCTACTTCTTTACAGGAGGTTCATCGATGTTCCATTTTCAGATGGATTACCTTTGGGGGCTTGACCGCGTACCACCAACAATCCTGTTGGGTATTGCTTGCGGATTTGTTTCGCTTTACTTCATGCGATTGATGTCTTGGTGCGAGAATGGTTATGGCAAGCTATCTTCTAAGCCTTATTTGAAACTCTTGGTGGGTGGTTTGGTGCTATCTCCGTTAATTTTCCTTTTTCCATCTCTTTATGGTGAAGGTTATAGTAGTTTGAGATTGTTTATAGAAGGGAAGACAGAAGCTGATTGGATGAACGTGATGAGTGGCTCTATGTTTGCTGGAGAAACAAAATTCCTTCTGCTTTATGTAGGCTTCGTTATGATGACTAAGGTCTTTGCGACCAGTGCTACGAATGGTGCGGGCGGTTGTGGTGGAACCTTTGCTCCTTCGTTGTTTATCGGTGGCTTTGGTGGTTTTTTCTTTGCTCGTTTCTGGAATATGCAGCAGCTTGGTGTATATATTCCTGAGAAGAATTTTACCCTTTATG
>CAMUQM010000127.1 GCA_947095945.1 uncultured Prevotella sp. | reverse complement strand
ACAGGTAAGGTTATTGTTACGGGTGTTGGCAAAAGTGGAAACATTGGAGCAAAGATAGCTGCAACTCTTTCTTCTACAGGCACACCAGCTTTCTTTGTTAACCCTTTGGACGTCTATCATGGCGACTTGGGCGTAATGACAAAGGATGATGTTGTATTAGCATTGTCTAATTCAGGGCAAACAGACGAACTACTCCGCTTCATTCCAATGGTACTTCACATGAATATTCCTATTATCGGAATGAGTGCCAACCCTAATTCTTTGTTAGCGAAATATTCTACAGCTCATTTGAAGGTTTGGGTTGAGAAAGAAGCATGCCCTCTTAACCTTGCTCCTACCAGTTCAACAACGGCTGCACTTGTTATGGGTGATGCTTTAGCGATTGCACTTATGCGTGTTCGTAACTTTAAGCCACAGGACTTTGCACAGTTCCACCCAGGTGGAGAATTAGGCAAACGTCTGCTGACAACTGCACAAGATGTTATGCGTTCAGACGACCTCCCTGTTATTCCTAAGGATATGCACTTAGGTGAAGCTATCATACATGTAAGTAAGGGAAAACTTGGTTTGGGTGTATCGCTTGATAACGGAAAGGTAATCGGACTAATAACAGATGGTGACATCCGTAGAGCTATGGAACGTTGGCAGGCTGAGTTCTTTGACCATACGGTCAATGACATTATGACGAAGGAACCAAAGATAGTCTTACCAACAACGAAGATTACGGAGATTCAACAGATAATGCAGCAAAACAAGGTGCACACTGTGTTAGTATGCGATGAGGAAAGACACTTATTAGGTGTCGTTGACCATTATAGCTGTATGCTATAAAGATAGTTTTACTATCTTATTTAACATATATATTGAGCAAAATAACCTTTGTTTGCTATAGGCTATTGTTTGCTATTGACAGAAAATGAGAGAGAATAAAGTGAACTTTAATACAAAAAAAGCCATCACATGGGTGATGGCATTATCTTATTTATTATTTCCAACATGCCTTTCTGCACAAAATGATATGCAGAGTTCATTAATTGACGAACATGAAACGACAGTGGATAGAGCCGATTCTATGATTGTTAATCAGCTTCGCAAGAAGAATGTGCACTTCTCTCATAACAATTCTGTAACCCTACTTACTACTGGAAAAGATAAATTTAATGACCTTTTTAAGGCTATTGACCAAGCACGCTCGAGTATTCACTTGGAATACTTCAACTTCCGCAACGACTCTATCAATGAGGAACTGATACGTCATTTAGCTGCAAAGGTCAAAGAAGGGGTTGAGGTCAGAGCTGTATTTGACGGTTTTGGTAACGCAAGTAATAATCGACCTATGAAGAAACGCCACTTAAAGGCGATTCGTGAAAAAGGTATAGAGATTTATGAATTTAAGCCAATGGAGTTCCCTTGGCTGCATGACATATTCAATCGTGACCATCGTAAGATTGTTGTTATTGATGGAAAGGTAGCCTATACAGGTGGAATGAAT
This sequence comes from uncultured Prevotella sp., assembly GCA_947095945.1. Taxonomy (GTDB): domain Bacteria; phylum Bacteroidota; class Bacteroidia; order Bacteroidales; family Bacteroidaceae; genus Prevotella. The sequence goes on along the minus strand of CAMUQM010000127.1, from coordinate 4,467 downwards.
GTGGCAGATTACTATATTAATGGTACGGAAGTCGTTGGTTCATGGCATGATATGCATTGTAGGATTGAAGGAGATGAGGTCAATACATTGCAGAATATCTTTCTTAACATGTGGTTTTTAGCATCAGGACAGAAAGTACATGGTGCTAAATACTATCGTGGTATCTCCAACGCTGATTATATAAAAGGCTTAAAACCTGACTCTTGTGGAAATGTAGGGAATAAGATGGTAGGTATTATCAACCGTGAGCCACACGTTTCAAAGGACATTATTCGTTATTTTTATATTAATGCTATCAATGATGCAAAGGATAGTATTAAACTTATTAATCCATATTTTACGCTAAGCAGAGCCTTAAAGAAGGCTTTCAGGAATGCTATAAAACGAGGTGTAAAGGTTGAAATTCTACTGAGTGTAAAGAGTGATATCCCGTTAACTCCTGATTGTGGTTTCTATAATGCACACCAACTAATGAAAGATGGCTGTATAATATGGATGTATGAAAAAGGTTTCCACCATACAAAGATTATCACTGTAGATGGACAGTTTTGTACTATTGGCTCAGCTAATCTTAATGCAAGAAGTCTGCGTTGGGACCGTGAAGAAAACGCTGTTATAGTCGATGCATGTACAACACATGAGTTGGACGACCTCTTTGAGGCTCAAAAGAAAGATAGTTTTAAGCTTACCGAGGCAAAGTGGAAGCTGTGGCGAACACCATGGCAACGCTTCTGTGGGTGGTTTGCTCACCTACTCTCTTCATTCTTGTAAAAGATAGGAAAAGACAAACTTGCTTGATTATATCTTATTAATATCAATATAACCATGCATTACCGCATAGATGGTTAAGGCTGAAACACTCTTCATCCCAAGTTTGTCCATAATATTCTTGCGGTGAGTAATAACTGTGGTCAAACTGATATTAAGTTTCTCTGCAATCTCTTTGTTAATCAATCCTTGTACTATCAAAGACAAAACCTCTATCTCACGATTACTTAGAATCTTATTCTTTAACACCTGAGGAAGTTCAGGAAGGTTCTTACCACCAGAATGACCATATTGTACAATCTTTAGAATTGCTTTGACAAGTTCGTCTTCAGGAACATTAATACAAAAACTATGGAAGCCTGAAAGCTGAGCATTGGGGTCTTTTGTAATTGTCAAAACAATAGTTTTGTGAATACATTGAGAGAAGAATTGTCTATTCTCCAAGACAATTACTTGTGACACAAAATAATGATAATACGAATTAGGCTGCGCATTCTCAAACTCTTGAAAGCTTGAGAAAGAGTCAACAGTCATGATAGGCATAACATTCTGTAACAGCTGTTTTAATCCTAATATGACAAGCGTATTAGAATCAACTATAGCTATCTTAGGGCGCCCCATATTCATTTTAGCAGGATGTTCCATCGTTCTATTTATAAAAGTAATAGGGTGATTCACCCACCTTATTATTTATTTTCTATCACAGTTTTACACTGCTTATGTCCACAAGATTATTAACAATCGCATAGATTGTCAATCCTGCTGGTGAATGTATCTGCAACTTACGAGCAATATTACGACGATGCGTAATCACCGTGTTCGTAGAAATACACAGATGGTCAGCGATTTCCTTGTTTGTCATTCCCTGTGTGACAGCAACAATCACATCTTTTTCGCGATCACTAAGTACCTCATTAGACTCAGGGTTCTGAGTAATCATATTCGAAATCTTCACACTTACATCATTCTGCTTACTTTTTTGTTCTAAGCGTCTGATTACAGGAATAAAGATTTCTTCTTCTACCAAAGCATGTTGTTCAAGCCATGCTTCACAGTTATAAATATCATATAAGGTAGCTGTGAGACGATTGTTATGATGTGTATCAGAAGGAAGATACTTAATGATAATACTCTTTAACTCACGCAGCTTCACGTCTGTTTGGCTATGATGCTTAGAGTACGTCTCAATATCGTATGCATCATTTGCTTCACCTTTTAGCAGAGAGTTAACGTATGGGAACACATTCTTTTCCTCATATTGCATATGATTATGGATAGAATGAGCATATTCATCATAAAGACGGAGGATAAGACGAGCAAGATTATCAGTTTCATCCAAAGAAGCACTCAGCTCCTTACGTATAAAAGGCAACTTATATTCGAGATAATAAGTATGACTTGCTCTAAGGTATTGCATAAGGGTTGGTATCGACAATCTGTCAACATCATCAAAACCCTTGTATCCATTTATTGTTAAATTGACGACAGCCAAGAATGTGTAAGTATCTACATTCTGATCATCACAAACCTCTCTTACAGTCTTATCACCAAAGCCCAAATTGATACCAAAGCTTCCTAAGCTCTGTAACAGGTCATAATTATCTCTGATAAGATAAATCATCTTATCATCGGGCTCATACATTTTTTGATTCTTCATCTTGTCATTTTGTAATGATATCGTATGCAAAATAACAAAAAAAAAATCAATAATACAATAGTTCTTGTTAAGTATTTCGATTTTATCATTAATTATTATCCTGAAGAAAACACTACAAAAGAGCTACTTAATATTCAACTGCTTTCTTAAATCCCTCATAAGATAAAACATCACCAAGCAGTAAACTGTCCATTTTATCCTCGCTCTCCGACACTGAAAACTATTCATTTTAATGCCTCAAAAACGCTGCCAGTGTTTTGAAATATTATTACAAAATCCCGGACAAAAATCCTAATATAAAGACGAAAAACACATATAAAAAGCAAGTTTGCAACTAACAGAAAATCAATTAGTTATAAAGTCGCGCAAGAAAAGGTGCTTAATTGGACTTCAAAAGGGCGTTAGTAAAACTTCAAAAGGGCATCTTTTGCAAGCAAATTAGGCGTCTTTTAGAAGCCAAAAGAGCATGTATTGGTTTTGAGACACATGAAAGATGTTTACAAATTTCAGCAAAGATGGGAAAAAGTTGTTTGTAGTAGACTGAAAGACATGATAATGAATAGGTATAGTAACTATTTGCTTCTTCAGTACTTTTATTATATAGATTATCCCTTCTATAGGAACATTTTGATATTCAACTTGCTATTAGAATTAGGTTCGCATGGAATTCTTTGAGCAACGACGAAGAAACTATTTTTGTTTATTTAGTGGTTTGTTCCAAATAAAAGCGGTATCTTTGTAGCTTGTAAAGTGTTATAAAATACATGATAAGCTAAAACAATAGATATGACAACAGATAAAACAGCCATTAGAAAGGTTACTCGTAAGCGTGGAGCAAAAGCACAGAAAGCTCCATTAAAAAGCCGTACTATCTCGAATGACCTTATCCCTATAGAAGAAGAAACTTGGCTTCTTCAACCTATTGCTGTGACGATGATGCGCCATGACTATTCACTTATTCAGGTGAGGATTCTGGTATCTATTGTTGAGAGTCTACAATCTATCTTACACGGTATTTTGAATAACAAACGAGGTTTTCAGCTTGACTTATTTCACACTGATGAGTTGGATGAGGATGGACGTATGCCTATCAAATTACCATTCAAGGAATTAGGCGTTGATCCAAATCACTATCCTCAGTTGCGAAACTCACTGAAAATGCTTGCCTCTATTCCTGTAGAAATTCCTTATAAGACGGCCGAAGGAAGAAAGTATACAAAGGCAACTAACCTTTGTGACGTATATATTCCCGAGGACCGCTCCTATAATAAATATGCTATTTTAAAGCTTGATCATACTGTTGCAGAGCGTCTTGTATCATTAGACTTTGGTTATCACCGATTGGGTAAACAGATTGTTTTTGCTTGTAAGAACCGCTACACCCAACGTATCTATATGTTTATAGAGTCATGGGTAGATAAAGGGCGTACCGTTATCAAGACTTTGGAATTCCGCAAAATGCTACGTTTGGAGAACAACTACAAGAAGTTCTCTGACTTCTGTCGTCGTGTTCTTGACCCAGCTATGCAGGAATTAAAGGAACTTGCAGAGAAAGGATTCTGCGATTGCCACTTTGAATATGAGAAGAAGTATGACCATGGGCAACGTGGTGGTGAGCCTGATGAGCTTATCTTCATCATACACCGCACAAAGGATAAGATGAATATACAGCTGCAGGAAATGACACAAAACCAGCGCCGCCAGTTCCAGCAATATCTTGTACAATACTTCGATTTTACACCTGTAAATGCGCAAGCGATGGCAGATCGTATCACAGCTGAGACTTACCAAGAGGCTGTACAGAAGCTGATGAGTCTGCGTGATCGTTTTGTCAAGACATTCGTCAAAGACAAAGCGGCCTATACTTTCAAGAGTCTTGATGAGATGTTGAAGTCTAAGGAAGTTCCCAACACTATAGTAGAGGAAGTGGAATAACATATAGGAACTTTCCCTTACGGAATAGGAATTTACCTATTGGATATTTGAAACCAAAAGACTACTTTTGCAATAGAGATATAACATAAGTAGTCATTTTTAAAGGT
>CAMUQM010000126.1 GCA_947095945.1 uncultured Prevotella sp. | reverse complement strand
GTTATGAAATAAAAGGCCTACCTATCAAAGGTTTCGACCGTGCTAATAAGCTAAAAAACTTTGAAGTACTTTGCAAACTATGGAAGAGTCTTCGTATGGCTCGCCAGATTATTAAAGACTTCAATCCACAGGTTGCTGTGGGGGTTGGTGGTTATGCAAGTGGTGCAACGCTCTACGAATGTGCAAAGATGGGAATCCCATGCCTTATCCAAGAGCAGAACTCTTACGCAGGAGTTACCAACAAATTATTGTCAAAGCGTGTGAAGAAGATCTGCGTTGCTTACGAAGGTATGGAACGTTTCTTCCCTGCTGATAAGATTATTATGACTGGTAATCCTGTTCGCCAGAACGTCCTCTCTACCCCGCTCTCTGTTGAAGAATCACGTGAGAGCTTCGGTCTTGATCCTAATAAGAAAACTATCCTCCTCGTGGGTGGTAGTCTTGGAGCAAGAACCATCAATCGTTCTGTCATAGAACACCTCGATATCATTCAAACATCAGACGTTCAATTCATCTGGCAAACTGGTAAGTTCTATCATCAACAGATTTTGGATTCGATGAAGGATAAGGAACTTCCAAACTTAAAGATAATGGACTTTATCAGCGATATGGGAGCCGCATATAAGGCTGCTGACCTTGTTATTAGTCGTGCTGGTGCAAGTTCTATCAGTGAATTCCAGCTTATCGGAAAGCCTGTTATCTTGGTCCCAAGTCCAAACGTGGCAGAAGATCATCAGACGAAGAATGCGATGGCATTGGTCAACAAGGATGCCGCTCTCTGTGTTAAGGATATTGAAGCACCTGACACTTTGATAAAGCTTGCGCTCGAAACCATTACGAATGACGAGAAGTTGGCAAGGCTTAGTGAGAATGTCAAGAAGATGGGATTGAAGAACTCTGCTGAGATTATTGCCGACGAGGTTATCAAACTCATCAAAGGATAATCCACTCTCCCCTTAGATAGAAATCAAAGGGACAGTAATAGAACGCAAAACTTCCCCAAAAGAAAAGAAAGAAAAGAATATATAACACATGGAACTCAAAGATATTAAATCAGTTTACTTCGTAGGTGCAGGTGGCATTGGCATGAGTGCTATTGCTCGCTATTTCCTTAATAAAGGATTAATCGTAGCAGGATACGATAAAACTCCATCTGACCTTACCCACACTTTGGAGAAAGAAGGAATGAACATTCACTATGAGGAGAATGTGGAACTCATCCCTGCAGCTTGTAAAGAGCCAGCTTCTACACTGGTAATCTATACTCCTGCAATTCCTTCTAACCATGCTGAGCTGGTTTACTTCCATGAGAATGACTTTGAGATTCAGAAACGTGCACAGGTTCTTGGTACACTAACCCGTACACACAAGGGGCTTTGCTTTGCCGGAACACATGGAAAGACAACAACTTCCAGCATGTGCGCACATCTTATGCACCAAAGCCATCTGGACTGTAATGCTTTCCTTGGCGGCATTTCCAAGAACTATGGCACTAACTATATCCTCTCTGACCACAGCGACTATGTAGTGATAGAGGCTGACGAGTTCGACCGTTCTTTCCACTGGCTACGTCCTTGGATGAGCGTTATCACTTCTACTGACCCAGACCATTTGGATATTTATGGCACAGAAGAGGCTTATCTTGAGAGTTTCCGTCATTATACAGAACTCATCCAGCAGGGAGGTGCACTCATTATCCGTAAAGGATTAGAGATGAAACCAAACGTACAAGAAGGTGTTAGAATCTATGAGTACAGCCGCGACGAAGGCGACTTCCACGCTGAAAACATACGAATTGAAAACGGAACAATTACCTTCGACTTCATTTCTCCTATTGAGAACATTAAAGATGTGGAACTTGGACAACCAATTCCTATCAATATCGAAAATGGCATCTCAGCAATGGCAATGGCACAGCTCAATGGCTGTACGGCAGAGGAACTTCGCAATGGTATGAAGACATACGGTGGTGTTGACCGTCGTTTTGACTTCAAGATTAAGAACGACCGCCATGTATTCCTCTCTGACTATGCGCATCATCCAAAGGAAATCCTGCAGAGTGCAAAGAGTCTTAAGGAACTCTACGCTGACAAGAAGGTTACCGCAATCTTCCAGCCACACCTCTACACACGAACACGTGACTTCTACAAGGAGTTTGCAGAGGCACTTAGTCATTTTGATGAAGTGGTGTTGACAGAGATTTATCCTGCTCGCGAAGAGCCTATCTCAGGCGTAACAAGCGAACTCATCTACGACAACCTCAGTCCTAAAGTGGAGAAGCAGATGATTCAGAAAGACGATGTTCTCGACTTTATTAAGTCAAGAGACTTTGACGTGCTGGTTGTATTGGGAGCTGGTAATTTGGACAATTATGTCCCAGAGATTGCAGAGATACTCAACAAAAAATAAAAAGTAAGAAAGCAAAAACTCTTAAAGCAAAAAGAGAAGACATGCACATTAGGTGGAAAAAGATAATTATCACTACGCTGGATATTGTACTGGCGATTTATCTCATCATGGCAGTTACCTCATGGAACAAGCCTGATGAGAGCAAACAGCTGTGCACCAAAGTGAACATCAACATATCTGACTCTAACAATGCTGGCTTCCTTACCGCAACTGAAATCAAGCAGATATTAGAGAAAGCCCACCTCTATCCCCTCAATAAAAAGATATCTGACATCAATCCACGCAACATTGAGGAGGCTTTGAAAGTAGGTCCTTTCATCAATACCGCCCAGTGTTACAAAACAAAAGATGGACATATCAACATCCATATTACTCAGCGTATGCCGATTATTCGCATCAAGAGTAGCAACGGAGCTGATTACTATCTTGATGATAACGGAGGAATACTCCCGAACTCTAAGTACACAAGTGATTTAATCATTGCAACTGGCAACATAGATAATAACTTTGCACGCCTTTATATTGCTCCTCTTGCCAAAGCTATTAGTGCATCACCGCTATGGTTGAACCAAATAGAGCAAATCAATGTCCTACCAGACAGAGGCATCGAGTTAGTCCCACGTGTTGGTAATCATATCATCTTCATGGGTTATCTACCTAAAAGCAATGGTCCATGGAAGCGTAACCATGACATCAATACCTTTGTAAATAAGAAGTTATCACGCTTAGAGAAATTCTATCGATATGGTCTTTCACAAGCTGGATGGAACAAATACTCTTACATCGACATAGAATTCGATAACCAAATTATCTGTAAGAAACGTGACGAGAAAGCAGAAAAAGCAGAAGAAGATGCACTGCTTAAGAAGGCTAAATCTGAACAAGTAGAAGACATACAACGTACAGAAGAGGAGGAAAGAGAAAAAGCCCGTAAGGAAGTTAAACGGCAAGAAGATGCCACTGCAGGGCTTACGGAATAAACAACTATCAATTTAGAGAATATAAAATAAGGAACATAATACTTAACGAATATGGCAGAGTTCATAGTAGCCATTGAATTAGGCTCATCAAAGATTACGGGAATCGCTGGCAAAAAGAATCTTGACGGCAGTATCTCTGTGCTTGCCGTTGTAAAGGAAGATGCTACACAGTGCATTCGCAAGGGTGTCGTCTACAACATCGACAAGACCGGACAGTGCCTCACTGGCATCATCAACAAACTAAGAAAACAACTGAAGTATGAGATATCTCAGGTCTATGTAGGCGTGGGCGGACAGTCTATACGAAGCGTACGTAACGTTATCGTAAAGGATTTGCCTACTGATACCATCATTACCTCAGAGATGATTAACGAGTTAATGGATGCTAACCGCAATATGACTTATCCAGACCAAGAGATTCTCGATGCTGCCACACAGGAGTATAAGGTTGACAACCAGTTCTCTCTTGACCCAGTAGGCATCAAGGCTACTCGTCTTGAGGGTAACTTCCTCAATATCTTATGGCGTAAGGCATTCTATGAGAATCTTAACAACTGCTTTGAGAAGTCTGGTATCTCTATTGCCGAGATGTATCTTGCTCCTTTAGCATTGGCTGATGCTGTGTTAAGCGAGGCTGAGAAGCGCGGTGGTTGTGTGTTGGTTGATTTAGGTGCTGACACAACAACAGTTTCTGTATATTACAAGAACATTCTACGTCACTTGGCAGTCATCCCATTGGGTGGCAACAATATTACAAAAGATATTGCCAGCCTACAGATGGAAGAGAAGGATGCTGAGGCTATGAAACTCAAGTATGGTTCTGCTTTCACTGAGAACAACGACATAGACAATACACTGAAATACTCTATCGATACAGAGCGCTCGGTAGAGAGCCGCAAGTTCATTGAAATCGTTGAGGCACGTATTGGTGAGATTGTTGACAATGTATGGTATCAAGTACCATCAGACTATGCCGATAAACTTCTTGGCGGTATCATCCTCACTGGTGGTGGTATGAACTTGAAGAACATTGAACGCTGTTTTCGTAATACCACACATATCGACAAGATTCGTAAGGCGGACTTCGTTACACACACCATCTCTTCAAGCAACGCTGATATCACAGCTAAGAATGGTGACATGAATACGATTCTTGGCTTGCTTGCGAAAGGCGATATGAACTGTGCTGGAGCAGAATATAACCCTGCACAGAACAACCTCTTCAACAACGATGACATTGCTGTAGCAACTCCTATCGAGCAACCTTACGCCCCATCGTCTACAACAAGACTGGGACAAGGCATTGTTCCTACACCGGAAGAGAAGAAGAAAGCTGAAGCTGAGCGTCGTAAGCGTGAGGAAGAAGAACGTAAGTTACGTGAGGAGGAGGAAGCAAGAGAGCGTGAACTCGAAGAAGAGAAGCGTCGCAATAGCTTCTGGAATAAATTCTCACGTAAGGTGAAAGACTTCGGAAAAAAGATGATAGACGAGGAGGAAGAATAATCCAATAGCTCACGCACAAAAAGAATATAGGAAATAAATATAGATAACATACTGTTATGGCAGACAACAATAATAAAATGGATATATTAGACTTCGGTGACGGCGATGTAGCTGATAGCATCATCAAGGTCATTGGTGTCGGTGGTGGTGGTGGTAACGCCGTAAACCACATGTACAAAGAAGGTATCCACGACGTAACCTTCGTACTCTGCAACACGGATGCACAAGCACTCAACGACTCTCCTGTACCAGTTCATTTGCAACTTGGAAAGGAAGGATTAGGTGCTGGTAATCGTCCTGAGCGTGCACGTCAGGCTGCTGAAGAGACTATAGAGGATATCAAGCACATGCTCAACGATGGTACGAAGATGGCATTTATCACCGCTGGTATGGGTGGTGGTACGGGTACTGGTGCAGCACCTGTCATCGCACGTGTCAGCAAGGAGCTGGGCATTCTCACCGTGGGTATCGTTACAATTCCTTTCCGTTTCGAGGGAGCTAAGAAGATTGATCAGGCGTTGGATGGCGTTGAAGAGATGGCAAAGCACGTTGATGCTCTCCTCGTTATCAACAACGAACGTCTCCGCGAGATTTATCCTGAACTAAGTTTGCTCAATGGTTTCCGCAAGGCCGACGACACACTGAGCGTTGCTGCCAAGAGTATTGCAGAGATTATCACCGTTCATGGTATTATGAACCTCGACTTCAACGATGTAAAGACAGTCCTCAAAGATGGTGGTGTAGCTATCATGTCAACTGGTTACGGTGAGGGTGAAGGTCGTGTGAAGCAAGCGATTGAGGATGCACTCAACTCTCCATTGCTCAACGATAACGATGTCTATAAGTCAAAGAAGATTCTGCTCTCTATCAACTTCAACAGCGACGACAAGGACAACCCGGGTCTGACTATGGAAGAGATGGGCGATGTTACAGAGTTCATGAACCACTTCAGCGCAGACTTCGAGTTGAAATGGGGACTTGCTATTGACCCAGAACTTGACAAGAAGGTGAAGGTAACTATCCTTGCAACGGGCTTTGGAATCGAGGATGTTGACGGTATGGGTAGCCATATCAAGAAGCAGACACAGGAAGATGCTGCACG
>CAMUQM010000125.1 GCA_947095945.1 uncultured Prevotella sp. | reverse complement strand
ATGGTCTGTGCAACTACTATGAAACAAATAAATAATAAGTAGATTTTCTTCATATACAATATAATTAAAATTTATAAATAATCATTCTTTTATCAACTGCAAAGTTAAGAAAAAAAACGTTAATTCAGCTTTTATTCTCTATTAAATCTAACCAGATAGTGATATAATGTTTTCGATATTATCCAATAGAGCTATGTTGTTGGATATTCGTGCGCTCCTATTAAGTGGTTAATACGGGTAAATAAGGCTTCTTTTTCTATTCTAAATTTGCGTAGGAAATGCACTAACTAACCCGTGCTTTCAAGTTTTTTTCGTGAGAAGAAATATTTTTTTGCATGAAAAAAAATATTTATGTTCATGAAGAAAAATATTTCTTTTCATGAAAATAATTCGCCTTTGAGCATCTTTTGGTATTTTACGAATGTATCATGACTTCGTTTGGCTATATACAATTCAGGCTTATTAGCCCTCATTACTTGATTAAGTAATAGTACTAATAAGCCTGAAAGGGTTTATCCTAATGCGAGGATACGCTCTAAGTTGCGCTCTTCTCCTACCACCCATAGGATGTCTCCTGCCTGCAGACAGCGGGAAGGGGTGATGAGTGTGAGGTTCTTCTGACCTTCATCAACGCCCACAACCATACAGTTGTATTCATCACGAATACCGCTGTCTTTTAGTGTCTTTCCGATGAAAGGACTTGTATTAGAGATGGTGAAACTGCGGAGTTTCATCTCATGCTTCTCTATGTCAGTAACCTCTGGTTGTAGCTCAGCGTTTATTGCTTTGGAAAGCTTTGTCAGCTGCTCGTCATTACCAATGGCTTGCAGCTTGTCGCCAGGGAAGAGAATCGTACCACCATTCGGAATGTTGATATGCTGGGATCCACGAAGAATACTACTGATATGTACTCCAAAGCGATTTCGAAGCTTCAGACTATATAATGTCTTACCCGCCCATAGCGAGTCATCGGGTAGTTCGAGGATGGCGATATGGATATCACGGTCTATCAGATGGTTGGCGAAGAGTGGCTTCTTCTTGCCTTGCTTCTGCGCCTCGATATCGCGGCTTCGAAGGTTCTGGATAAAAAGACGCTCTAAAGTAATACTTCTCTTTTTAAGCCAACGAGAAAGGAGCATCAATATCAATATACCCACCGCAATGGCAATCATCAGTGCATTCTTGAAGCGTGTGAGATAGTTACATATGTAGAAGATGAAACTAAGTGCAATAAGAACACGTGCAAGAATGGTTGCTGTGAGGGGTAGACGATTGATGCGGCGGTCTGTCCATAGTGCTTTGAACGCTTCAGAATGGTTCTGCTTCATCACGATAGAACGTAGGAAGGGTGCAATGAAGACGATAGTAAGGAAGCCACATACAGCATTACCAAGCCAATGGCTTCCTGTCCAATCGATAGAGAACTTTCTACAAATAGGAAGGGCTGCGGAAAACATGATGGCTATGACTGCTGCAGAGAGGATACCATAAATAAGAGTATTAGATATCATCTTCTGCATCAAGACTTTCCAATGATTGTTAGCTGTGGCACTCTCTCCCGCACTATTGGTCTGTATATGGGTCAAGCGACGTACCCATTTTTTAGGAAGATGCTTGACAAGGAAGTTATAACAAGGTTCTGCCGCACGAATCATATAAGGAGTGAGGAAGGTTGTGATAACGGATACAGCTACGACAACGGGGTAGAGGAAGTCGCTAATTACGCCCAAAGAACGTCCTAATGTCGCAATAATAAAGGCAAACTCACCTACTTGTGCCATTGAGAAACCACAGCGCATAGCATTCTTGAGTGTCTGTCCACCGAGAAGATAACCTAAGGTGCCGAACAAAGCCTGTCCTACGAGGATAGTTATGACAAGCAAAAGAATAGGAACGGCATAGTTGACAAGAACGCTTGGCTCTACTAACATACCAACAGAGACGAAGAAGATAGCTCCAAAGAGGTTTTTTACTGGGTCTACAAGGCGGATAATCTTATCAGCTTCAACCGTCTCTGCCAAGATACTTCCCATCACAAAGGCACCAAAGGCAGCACTAAAACCTACCTGTGTTGATATAACAGCCATAAGGCAACAGAAGCCTAATGCTACGATAAGTAGGGTCTCGTTGTTGAGGAATTTACGGACAGAGCGGAGGAAAAGTGGGATGATAAAAAGACCGACAACAAACCATAATACGAGGAAGAATCCAATCTTCATAATACTTTCAATCAGCTGTGCTCCATCAGGGCTGGAGCCACTGGCAACGGTGCTTAGCATCACCATCATGACAATGGCAAGGATATCCTCTAAGATGAGTACGCTCATCACGGTAGAAGCAAAGCCTTGCTGCGTGAGTCCCATGTCTGAGAAAGCTTTGTATATAATGGTTGTGGAACTCATAGCGACCATACCTCCGAGGAAGATACAGTCCATTTCTTTCCATCCGAAGCTGTGCCCGACAATGACACCTAATGCCATCATACAGAAGATGATAGTGCAGGCAGCAATGATAGGGGAGGCTCCCATTTTGAGAATCTTCTTAATGGAGAAGTCTAATCCTAATGAGAACAACAGGAAGATGACACCAATATCTGCCCATGTCTGTATATCGGCTTTGTCGGCAACGCTCGCCACATAGGGCATGTGAGGCGACACAAGGAAGCCTGCCACGATGTATCCTAACACCAATGGCTGCTTAAGTTTCTTGAAAATAAGTGTTACAAATCCTGCTACAACGAGAATAAGAGCAAGGTCTTTGACCAATTCTGGTAGTTCTGACATAAATATTTTATGGAGTTAGAGGAATTAGTGGGGTAATTGGGATAACGCCAATACCTTTGTGGATAATGCTCGTATGTGTTGTTTGAGGAGAGTTGTCCTCGTAAAGATAACCTTAATCGTTAAAAGAAATCGGAGTTAAACCAACATAAATATATCGTCCATAAAAGTGTTGGCTTAACTCTGGTATGTTTTCTTTAACTAATTGATTCCCTTTTGTTAATCATTAAACTCAGCCGTTAGTCGGCAGATGTTAATGATAACCTGCATGGCTTTCTCCATTACCTGAACAGAAACGAATTCGTAAGGACCGTGGAAGTTAACGCCGCCAGCAAAGATGTTTGGACAAGGAAGACCCTTGAAAGAAAGCTGTGCACCGTCCGTACCACCACGGATAGGCTGTACCTTTGGAGCCACATTAGCCTGCTGCATAGCTTGGAGAACCAACTCTATGACGTGCATGTTAGGGTCAATTTTCTCCTTCATGTTATAGTACTGGTCGTTCATTTTCAACTCTACAGTACCTTCGCCATACTTCTCATTCATCTGTTTTACACAGTTCTCAATGAAACGCTTACGTTCTTCGAAATGGTCACGGTCGTGATCACGGATGATATAACTAAGTTTTGCTTCCTCACAGCGGCTCTCAATGCTGGTGAGGTGATAGAAGCCTTGATAACCTTCAGTCTCTTCAGGTATCTCTGTTGCAGGAATCATATTGTTGAATTCACATGCCAAACGGCTTGCGTTAACCATCTTTCCTTTCGCATAACCTGTATGAACGCTTACACCATGAATAAGAACTTTAGCACCAGCAGCGTTAAAGTTCTCGTATTCAAGCTCACCGAGGTCGCCACCATCAATGGTATAGCCCCATTCGCAACCGAACTTCTCAACATCAAAATGATGTGCACCCATACCGATTTCCTCGTCTGGGTTGAAGGCAATACGAATGTCACCATGCTCAATCTCATCGTGATCGCGAAGGAAGCACATTGCCTGTACAATCTCTGCAATACCTGCCTTGTCATCAGCACCCAAAAGAGTTGTGCCGTCTGTTACGATGAGGTCTTCTCCCTTATGCTCTAAAAGCTCAGGAAACATACGTGGAGAACTAACCATATTAGGGTTCAGCTGTATGTCGCCACCATCGTAGTTCTCTACGATACGTGCGTTGACATTAGCGCCACTTGCATCGAGTGCTGTGTCATAGTGAGATATGAAACCGATTGTTGGAATATTCTTCTTTGTGTTGGCAGGGAGAGTTGCATAGATATAACCCATCTCGTCCATTTCAACATCTTTCAGCCCTTCACGTTCAAGTTCCTCCTTGAGATATTTCGCAAAGATTAGTTGTTTCGGTGTACTTGGCACTGTCTCTGAATCTTCAGCCGACTGTGTGTCAAACTTGGTGTAGTTGATAAATCTTTCTACTATTTCCATGATGTTACGGATATTTAGTTGTATGTCTATTTGCTATTTCAGTACTGCTAATTGCAGTCTGTCATTTGCAAAGATACTATTTAATTTTGATAATGCCTAATGATAGGAGTTCTGCTCTTTCTTTTTAGGATTTCTTATTATGCTGATAGGGATATTGCAATATATTCTGTGAGTTTAGTTTTAATCCTCTTTGCTGTCATTTTAACAATTGATGTGAAATTCTTGTAAACTAATTAGTTAAACAATTGGTGTGACTGACAGAAGTGACACTAACTCTTGTTTTATGCAATTTCATATCCCAAACTCCATGCTCTATTTCATTTCGTTTGAAAGGGCAGATGCTTCTTTTTTCTTTCCAAAGAATTTATTGACGACAAGGGCTATTGCTCCATCACCAGTTACGTTACATGCAGTGCCAAAACTATCCATGGCAATGTATAATGCAATCATCAAAGCCTGTGCCTCTTCGTTAAAGCCTAAGATACTTGATAGTGGTGCCAAAGCAGCCATGATTGCACCACCAGGAACGCCGGGGGCTGCTACCATAATAATGGCAAGCATAAGGATAAAGTAAATGAATAGTCCCGGGTTGTGTGGTAAACCTGTCAATAGACAGATAGTCAATGCACAAGCCGTAATCTTCATCGCACTACCACTGAGGTGGATCGTAGCGCAAAGCGGTACTACAAAGCCAGCCACTTCGTCGCTTACACCATTCTTCTCTGTTTGCTTCAGTGTCACTGGGATTGTTGCTGCAGACGAACTTGTTCCTAATGCGGTCAGATAAGCTGGCAACATATTCCATAACAGTCTGAAAGGATTGCGCTTGACGATAGTACCTGCGATGCAGAACTCATAGATAAGGATGAGCACGTGCAGTACGAGGATAACGATGATAATCTGTGAGAAAACCAAGAGTACTTGTCGCGCCTGTCCGTTATGGGTCATGCTAAGGAATACACCGAAGATATAAAGCGGTAGGAGAGGGATGATAGCCTTCTCAATTACTTTCTCTATGATGGTCTTAAACTCATTGAAAATATTCTCCATCGTGCGCAAGCCACTATATGCAATGCCGAGTCCAGCGATGAAGGAGAACACCAGACTACTCATTACATCAACCATTGCTGGGATATTAATCGTAAAGTAAGGTGTCAGTTCTGTTGCTTTGTCAATATGTGGCATAGCTCCTCCTGTAGAAGCAATCATAGAGGGGAAGAGCCACGTTCCAGTTCCGTATGACAGTCCGCCAGCCACAATCGTGTCGACGTAGGCGATAGCGACGGTTGCAAGCAGTAACTTACCTGCACCCTTACCGATTCCAGCAATAGCAGGTGTCACCAGTCCAATGATAATCAGCGGTATCATAAAGCCAAGGAACTGACTAAAGATACTATTGAAGGTCAGAAACGCTCGTACTGCTGGGGCTGGGAGATAATAGCCAAGGAATAATCCAAGCAGTATGGCGATGATAACGCGTGGGAGTAGTCCAATTCTGATTTTCTTCTGCATACTCTATTTCTTTTAGGATGAATTAGTCTATTTCTGAGCTAACTTGATTGAACAAAAAAAGGATGAACAGTAAATAACCATACATCCTTTGTTACAATCTGTGACTCCATTGTTTTCTTTCCCTAAATCCTTCAGAACATTTTTCTGACCTCATTCGGCTAAATGTAATCAAGGCATCTTCACCGTTTTGTGATTATTAGGAGTTTGTTTTCACCTTATTTTAGTGACTCCGTTGGGATTCAAACCCAAGACCTTCAGAACCGGAATCTGACGCTCTA
>CAMUQM010000124.1 GCA_947095945.1 uncultured Prevotella sp. | reverse complement strand
CTATCTCCATATTGGTCATGCAAAAGCGATTTGCATGGACTTTGGTGTAGCTGAGGATTATAAGGGTATCTGCAATCTTCGCTTTGATGATACAAATCCAAGCAAAGAGAATAATGAATATGTAGAGAACATTCTTCATGATATTAGTTGGCTTGGTTTCAAATGGGGTAACATTTATTATGCAAGTGATTACTTTGAGAAACTGTGGGACTTTGCTGTATGGATGATTAAAAAGGGCTTGGCATACGTTGACGAGCAGACATCTGAGCAGATTGCAACACAAAAGGGTACACCAACCACACCGGGTATAGCATCACCTTATCGTGATCGTCCTATAGAGGAAAGCCTTGCACTGTTTGAGCAGATGAATACACCTGAGGCGATTGAGGGTAGTATGGTACTTCGTGCTAAGCTTGATATGGCTAATCCTAATATGCACTTCCGTGATCCAATCATCTACCGAATCATTCAGATTCCACATCATCGTACAGGAACAAAGTGGCATTGCTACCCAATGTATGACTTTGCACACGGACAGAGCGACTACTTTGAGGGTGTTACCCACTCTATCTGTACACTTGAGTTTGTGCCTCACCGTCCTCTCTATGATAAGTTGATAGACTTCTTAAAAGAAAGTGATGGCACCGATGATAAATTGACTGACAACCGTCCACGACAGATTGAGTTCAACCGTTTGAACCTTACGTATACAGTAATGTCAAAGCGTAAACTCCATACATTGGTTGATGAAAATCTCGTTAATGGATGGGACGACCCACGTATGCCGACACTTTGTGGTATGCGCCGTCGCGGTTACTCACCAGAGTCAATCCGTAACTTCATCGACTCTATTGGTTATACTAAGTTTGATGCGCTCAATGACGTAGCGTTGTTGGAGGCTGCTGTACGTGATGACTTGAATAAGAAAGCAACACGTGTTAGCGCAGTACTTGACCCTGTAAAGCTTGTTATTACCAACTATCCAGAAGGAAAGACCGAGGAAATGGAAGCTATTAACAACCCCGAGAATGAGGCTGATGGTTCACACACTATCACCTTCTCAAAGAATCTTTGGATTGAGCGTGCAGATTTTATGGAGGATGCACCAAAGAAGTTCTTCCGTATGTCTCCCGGTAAGGAAGTGAGATTGAAGAATGCCTACATTGTTAAATGTACTGGCTGCACTAAGGATGCTGAGGGTAACATCATAGAGATTCAGGCTGAATACGATGCAGACAGCAAGAGCGGTATGCAGGGTGCTGACCGTAAGGTAAAGGGTACTCTCCACTGGGTTAGTGCTGACCATTGCTTAAAGGCTGAGGTACGTGAGTACGACCGTTTGTTCAATGTTGAGAATCCTGCTGCTGACGAACGTGATTTCCGTGAGTTGCTTAACCCAGAGAGCCTAACCGTACGCAACGAGTGCTACGTTGAGCAGTATCTCTCTGAGAAGAAGCCGGGCGATTACCTACAGTTCCAGCGTACTGGCTACTTCATGCTTGACCCAGACACTACAGCCGATCACCTTGTATTCAACAAGACTGTTGGCTTGAAGGATACTTGGGCTAAGCAAGCCAAAGCATAACTAAACGAGTAAGATTTGGATATATACTATCAGAGTGATAAATTCAAGCAGATACTTCGTAGATACGAAGAACTGCAGGAAGACAACATCAGCGAGTTCCTTGACCCAGAGGAACTGACTGATGTTGCTGAATATTATCACTATGTTGGTGAGGATTACAAGGCTATAGAGGCTATTGATTATGCCATCCGTATGTATCCTACAGCCACAGTTCCACTTTCTTTCAAGGCACGTATGGCATTACTCAACGATAATAATCCGAACCTTGCTGATGAAATTGCAGAGATGATTATAGACAAGAGTGATTTGGACTATCTGTATCTCAAGGCCGAAATTATGATCGTTGATAACAAAACAGCTGAAGCAGATAACTTCCTTGAAAGCCAGTATGATGAGATTATTTCACAAGAAGATCGTGAGGATTATATCCTTGATGTTGCAGCTCTCTTTTCTGATTATGAGGAAACAGAATATGTTGAGAAATGGTTGAGCCGTTCAACAAAGACGGAAGATAACGACTACAAGGAACTTCATGCACGTGTTCTCAAAAGCCGTGGGAAGTATAAAGAGAGTGAGTCTATTCTCAATGAGCTACTTGATGCTAACCCTTATTCTGGTCCTTACTGGAACCAGTTAGCGCAGAATCAACTTTTAAGGAATGATATTAAGGATTCTATCACGTCAAGTGAATACTCCATTGCCATCAACCCTGACGATGAAGAAGCTATTCTCAACAAGGCAAACGGACTCTTTACACTGGGAAATTATGAGGAATCCTTGAAATATTACGAACGTTATAAGAAACTCTGCCATCATCAAGATACAACTGTCGTTGATGTAACCATCGGACATATACATCTCATGCAGGGCAATGCTTCAGAAGCACAACGTTATTATCATTTGGCATTAGCAGAAACTAAGAATAAGAGTCTGACACTCATCCATATTGGTATTTCAACCTTTGACAATGGATATGTTGAATATGCTTATAACATCTTTAGTACGTTATTGCCTGAAATGGATGACGAATGGGACGTTGGTTTTGCATACCTTGCACGCTGTTGTTATGAATTAAAGTTGAAACAAGAATTCAAAATATACTTGCGACAAGCTGTTGAACGAAACCCAGAAGAATGTATTGAGATTCTTTCAGACCTTTATCCAGAAGGAACAAGTCCTCAGGACTATCTCAACATTAGTATTTAACAATAAATTGAATTATAATTAATAACATATCATTATGAGTTTTATCACTTCCATGCTCGGACATCTCAACTATGGCACAATCTTCTTTTTGATGCTTCTTGAAAGTACGGTTATCCCCGTACCATCAGAATTAGTTGTTGCCCCTGCTGCCTATCATGCTGCCGCTGGCAACCTTGATATATGGCTGGTAATTCTTTTCTCTACATTCGGAGCAGACGTTGGTGCAACTATAAACTATCTTGCTGGATGGTATCTTGGTCGTCCTATCATCTATAAATTTGCTAACAGTAAATGGGGACATTTATGCTTGCTGAACCAAGAAAAGGTAGAAAAGAGCGAGCGATACTTTGATGACCATGGTATGGTTGCCACTATCACAGGGCGTCTACTACCTGGTATACGCCACCTTATCTCTATTCCAGCAGGATTGGCAAAGATGAACTATTGGAAGTTCTTACTTTATACAACTATAGGCGCTGCTTCTTGGCATAGTATTCTCGCACTTTTAGGACATTATATGCACTCCTTTGTACCAGAAGATCAGCTCGAAGAGAAGATTTTAGAGTATGGAGAGTATATCAAGTTCGGATTAATCATTTTGGTTATTATTGCTTGTCTGTACTTTCTTGCTAAATGGTATATCAAGAGAAAGAAGAACAATAATAATCAATCACAGCAGGTGTAACGCTATATACTGATATTCAACCAAATTCCCTTATTATGACTTCAAACGAAAAATATATAGAAGACATAGCTAACGAACAGCTTCTTTCGGATAAGGAAGAGCAGGAATTAGCTGAAAAGATAAAGATTGGCGATGCAAGAGCCTTGGAGAAACTAACTAAGGCTAACTTGAAGTTTGTTGTTTCGTTGGCACATCAATATCGTAATCGTGGATTGGGAGAAGACGACCTTATCAGTGAGGGAAATATTGGTATGATGTATGCTGCACAGAAGTTTGACGGTTCAAGAGGCGTGCGCTTTGTTGTCTTTGCAGCTCCTTATATACGTAAAGCCATGGAAGAGGCTATCAAGGAGCAGGCTACACTCTATAAACTTCCTAAAAACGAGACAAGAAGATTTGAGCAGAAGCGTTCTCATGCAATCTCTATCGACCAGCCCGTACCTGTAGGAAGCAATAATAACTTCACACTACAGCATATCCTCGAGAATGAGAATGCCAAGCATGCTGACGAACATCTTAACCAAGAAATCCTCAGTAACGAAATTCAAAAAGGATTAGATATACTTGATGAACGCGAGAAACGTGTCATCACCTACATCTATGGTCTAACTGGAGCACACTATACAATGGCAGAGATTGCGGAGGATATGGGGCTGAAACGTGAACGTGTACGCCAGATTCGAGACAAGGCTTTGCGCAAACTTCATAAGAAGATGAAATAACAACTGCACTAAGCTGTATGGAAATTATCGAATAATAATTGTGCGAAACCAGTCGCGAAGAACACCACCATACTGATCTTGGCTGTCAGCACAGAGAACTATAACTTGGCTTCCGTCTGCAAGGCGGGCGCCAAGACACATCCCCTCATAATTAGCAAGATTCTGACGAAGCAAGCCCAATGACGTTTTCCACGTTGCAACTAGTGTTTTCTGCATATAAGGACTATCCGTATCAAGCTCTTTTTCTTGGCTTACAGGTATAGATTGAGCAGGGTCTACACAATATATCTTATTCTCCACAAAGGAACCAAGTTTACTTGAAGTAACTAAGAATTCTCGCTCTAAAACAAGCAACCTTCCATCGTCTAAGGCTGTCATTGCTGGCACTCCCATAGCATAATTAGATGCAGAAGAGTGGTTATCAGCTTCATCCATCAAATAAGCATACTGTGCTTGAGGAGCAAAAGAGTCATCAAAACTTTGTAAACGAAGCCGATTCTTCACTTGATTCGATGCATCTGCTTGTCTCCCATCAAGCTTCAATGTACTTTCAGAAGTTGTCCAAAAGCGATGGGTTAGAGCATTATACGTTAATGCTTCAAAGCTATATGCTGGCGTAGCAGTACTAAACACAGAAGGAATAGCTAACTCCCTCCCCGTTAGTTTACCATTCATTCCATATTCCACAATTCTATTATCCGCCTCACGAGATATTAACAACGTACTATCCTTTGCAAAGAAAGCTATCCCCTCTTCATCTTTGTTCGACTCGGCCGATGACAAAAATCCCTCATTTACAACCTCTGTAATATCTCCACTGACAGCATCTATCTCTATTCGAAAGATAAAAAAGCCACTTTCTGCCGTCTTATCAGAAACCACAGCAAAGCGATTACCACCCAACCATGTCAGCCCACTATAATTCCCTTTAGGAACTGTATGTTGAAAATGATGCTGTGGATTAATTCGCACAAGCTGCGGAGCCTGCGCAAAGAGTGCTAAAGGAAAACACAAAACAAAGAATATAATATACTTAAGCTTTAGTATCATAAACATGAATATTTAATTTCAAATCGCCTGACAAACACTTCCCTATTATTTAATCATTGAGGTTTTATTATATAGGATAAGGACTATTAGCCCCCTACCTACCCTTTTCTATCTAAGTGCGAAGACTCAGCACGGGGCGTGCGAAGGCTCAGCACCAATGGTGCGGAGGCCTAACACCACTCAACATAACATCAAAATAAAAACAACAGGATGGTAGACTCAATCAAACAATAGCCATATGAATGATTAAACTTTCAATAAGAACGTTCTGAATTAACCTCCTGCCATAAAAGAGATATGCGTAGGACCAGTTTATAAACCAGCACCTACGCAAACTATTTACTTACAAATTCAAATCAAACGATTTTATCCTTCTCCTGTAAACTGCTTCAAACGCTGCTCTTCAGAGAGGCGACAGATAAGCAATTTGCCATCTTGTTCAGCTACAATATAGCCATCAAGACCCTGAATGACTACCTTACGTTCCTCCGTTGTATGTACAATACAGTTCTTACTATCAAACAGATGAACATCATTACCAATAACAGCATTGCCATAAATATCATGCTGTGTCTGAGCAAGTAATGAGCCCCAAGTTCCTAAATCACTCCATCCAAAGTCTGCAGGACAAACAAATATCTCTTCAGCCTTTTCCATAATAGCATAATCGACAGAGATATTTTCACATTCAGGATAAACCTCATCAATCACACGCTGTTCATCAGTCGTATCCAATACATCCATGATACGCTCAAAGATTCTTGCTATACTTGGCTGATAAATACGGAAAGCATT
>CAMUQM010000123.1 GCA_947095945.1 uncultured Prevotella sp. | reverse complement strand
GATGTACGTTGAAGAAAACTCATCTGGTGAAGATTCACTTTTGCTTTCTGCCATTGATTATAGAAAATAAAGGTCTCTGCGGAATAACCATGTAGCTTTAACCATCGTGCATAATCAAAGGTAGCATCAGAGAAGTTCATAGGCTTTTCAAGGTAGGCAGTTGCTTTAATTCCATCACCGAGATGTAGTGTTTGATAACGATTTGATATTGTGTCACGAAGGATAGAAGCCCTTACCTTTATCGGTTCGCTTTCAGTCATAACCATTAAGTCTGTCTGTATGACTTTACCATGGACGATGGGATTACTAAGAAGAACCGCCTTAAAGGTTATTTGCGTTTCTGGTAACTGTACATTCGTAGCGTGTTGCTTCATTGAAACAAAGGAGCCACCAATAAAAAAGATGGTAAAGAGCAATAATAAACTTTGCAAATACTTTTTCTTCCATACGAAAAAGGTAATGACACCCATACAGACTGCCATTATCCACCACAATGTAGAATTTATATCTTCTCCCAAAGCATCACCAACAGCAATACCCAACACCAAAGGTAAGAGCAACTTCACTGAGGGATACATCAGTAAGTCCATTTTCTTCTTCACAGCATTAATGTTTCAAGTATTCATTGCAAATGTATGAAAAAGAACTGAAAAACCACAACATTGCACTTCTTTATCTTGCAAGATTTACAAAATATCAGTATCTTTGCCACATGATATTCTACTTTTCTGGTACAGGTAACAGCAAATGGGCTGCAAAGACATTAGCTTTAGAAACTGACGATACACTCGTTTCAATCCCAGAAGTAATCAAAAGTGATTGTTCTTTTACATTGGAAAAGGATGAACACGTAGGTTTCATCTTTCCTATACACGGATGGAGAGTTCCGAGTATTGTAAAAGAATTTATAACTAAATTATCAATAAAGACTGAGGGAGAAGATTCTTATCTCGTTAAGCACTATTGTTTCTGTTTGGTTACAGCTGGAGATACTGTTGGCAAAGCTATGGAACGCTTTCAACAGCATCTTAAAACAGCTGCAGTTGGTGACTCACTGTTACTTAGAGCAGTATACTCTTTGATTATGCCAGAGTCATACGTTGGCTTACCGGGTATGGATGTAGATACGAAAGAGAAAGAATTAGAAAAGAAGGAACTTGCTTCAGAGCAGATAAAAGAATTCTCTAAGATTCTTATACAACGTCCTTACACAGAGAACCAACAGATTTGGGGTTGGGAACAACTGAAAAGAGGTCCTATACCATCATTCTTCTCTGGTCCTGTAGGAGGATTCTTTGAACGCTTCCTCATCACAGACAAGCCCTTTCATGTAGACAGTCGTCGATGTGTAAAGTGTGGTATCTGTGCTAACGTTTGCCCCGTTGATGACATCAAAGGTGGCTTAGGATATGAACCAGAATGGCTACACAATGGCAAATGCCTCACTTGCTTCTCATGTTATCATCACTGTCCACATCATGCGATTGAGTTTGGTAAACGTACACAGAAGAAGGGACAATATTTCTATAACAAACTAAGTAAACAAAAATAAACAAATATGGTTAAACAATTAAAACAACTATCTCTTATTGTATGTTTAATGCTTTGTTCCCTTACTACTTGGGCAGCAAAGGCAGAATCAATCCCTATACAAGTAAGACAAGCTGATGGTTCTGTTATTACTGTCATCTTGCGTGGTGACGAGCATATCAATTGGTACACAACACTTGATGGCGTATTGCTTGTACAAGGCGAGGACAACAACTATTATATTGGTAAAGTAGAGAAAAGTGGCAAACTTGTTGCAACCAAACAACTTGCATATGAGGCAGTATCTCGTTCACAAGCTGAGCGTAACCTGATTGCTAAGCAAGACAAAGAGAAGTTCTTTGCTTATGTCCATAAGATTGCTGAGGAATCTGAAAACGCATACGATAACATTCCTCTTACTCGAGGACCTATCATAAATACAGGTTGGAATGGTGTACCTTATTTCCCTCACACTGGTAGCCCAAAAGCACTTGTTATTCTTGCAGAGTTCCAAGACACTACATTTACTATCCAAGATACAAAGAATGTGTTTACAAACTATTTGATGAATGAGGGACACTTCACAGATAAACGCTATAATCAAGATCAGAACTACAAAGGTGTACGTGGCTATTTCAAGGATTGCAGCTATGGAAAGTTTACCCCTGTCTTTGACGTTGTAGGACCTATAAAATTACCAAAGGCACATGATGTCTATGGTGCAGGTAGTGATAGAATGGACTTACTGCTTGCTGATGCTTGTAGTGCAGTTGATGGAATGGTAGACTTTTCAAAGTATGATGCGAACAATGATGGTATTGTTGACTTGGTTTATATAATCTACGCTGGACACTCTGCCAATTTTGGTGGTAATAAAGATACGAATATCTGGCCAAAGTCTGGAACAGTCTATATCTCAAATAAATTTGATGGCAAAAGTATTCGCCGCTATGGCGTTAGTAACGAACTTAATGGAAGTGATAAGACATCTAAGAATAATAAAACAATCAATGGCATAGGTCTTTTCTGTCATGAGTTCTCTCATACACTTGGACTTCCTGACATATATGCTTATCATACTGATGCGGAAAACCAAGATGACCAAGGTATGGAGTTTTGGGACATCATGGATGGTGGAACAGGTATCAAGGGTGGACGTGTACCAGCCTCTTATCTTGCTTGGGAGCGTGAAGTAATGGGGTGGATGAATATTGATGAACTCAAAAAAGACATCACCATTAACAATCTAAAAAGTATCGACAATGGTGGAAAAGCATATAAAATTGTCAATAGCAAAGACCAAAATGAGTACATCGTATTACAGAGTATGCAGAAAGGTCCTTGGAACCAAGGCTGGGGAGATGGCACATACGGAAAAGGGTTGTTTGTCTATCGTATTTCATACCCTTTTGACAAAGTAAATGTCTTTGATTATCCGAACAATGTAAAAGATAAACCACGTGTAATCCCTATCCCTGCTGATGGTAAAATATTAGCAGCAGCCAATGCTGGAGGAAAACTAAATGTATATACCGCTCAGCTTAATGGTGACCCTTATCCTTATAATGGTAAAGATAAGATTGAAAACTTCAAGATGTTTAATGGAGACATACTAAAGATGTCAATATTTGACATCGTAGAGAACGATGCAGAACGCCATGTTAGTTTCAAATTTAAGAACAATGAAACAACTGGCATTCAATCGCCTTCTATCATTGAAAGAAGCACTTCTGACAACCGTATCTATACCCTTGACGGACGATATGTAGGCACTGATGCCTCTGTCTTACCTCATGGTATTTACATTCAGAATAATAAGAAGTTTGTGAAATAAGCCAAACTTTAGAACATACAAAAGCCGCCTCTTAATGGATAGTCCATAAGGAGGCGGCTTTTTTTATTGTATAAAGTATATGTAAGAAATCTCAAAGACTTATAAGAATGTACATACTTATCACCTATACTTTTTTACTTCTCTTGATAGAGATAACGCTTAATACTCTTCTTCGGAGTCTTCGCAAACTCTTCATCACGCAACTCTATAGCCGAGAGGTGGCAGAAAGATGGCAACATATTGTTCAGTTCCAGACGGTTCTGCTCCATAATCTCTTGCAAATCTGATTGTGAAAAGCCCATCTCTTTTGCCTCATCAAAATCAGGATAAACCAAGCCAACAATCTTATCACCACGCTGAATGATAATACACTCACTGACCATAGACATAGAGTTTAGCTTATCTTCAATTTCCTCCGGATAAACATTCTGACCGTTCGAACCTAAAAGCATGTTCTTGATTCGCCCACGAATAAACAGATGTCCATCAGCACTCATTGTTCCAAGATCGCCCGTATGATACCAGCCATCCTTGTCAAGAACAGCATTAGTTGCCTCTTCATTCTTATAATAACCAAGCATCACATTCTCTCCCCTCGTTATTACTTCGCCTGGAACATTTGCAGGATCAGAACTATCAATCTTCACCTCCATATTCAAAACCGCCGTGCCGCAAGAACCGGGTACAAAGTCCTTATAATCACTATAAGTCACCATCGGGCCACATTCTGTTGCGCCATACCCACTTGTTACAGGGAAATTAATGCTTACCAAAAAGTCTTCTATCTCCTTGTTAAGAGCTGCACCACCCGTAACAAGCTCGTACGCATTTCCACCAAAGGCTTCCATTACAATCGCACAGATTCGTTCCTTCACCTTCTTGCTGACAACAGGCATCTTTAGCAACATACGAGTTGATGTACTCTGTACCTTTGGAAACACATTCTTACGAATAATCTTCTCTACCACCATTGGTACTGCGACAATAATAGCAGGATGAATATCAGCACAAGCCTGAGCAATTAAAGAAGGGCTTGGCAGACGTGTTAGGAAGTAAAGATGACTACCAAAGCTAAACTGACAGATAAACTCGCAAATCATACCATACATGTGAGCCATTGGAAGCATACAAAGAACTTTGCTGTCTGGTTTAATATTTGGTCTCAAATCAGCTGTAGCCCAAGCAAGATTACTACGCACAGAACGATAACTGAGCATGACTCCCTTTGAAAAGCCAGTCGTTCCACTGGTATAATTAATCAGCGCAAGATCGTCAGCCTCATCTTTGAAATAGTTTACATCCTCGGCACGGAAGAACTTTGGGTACTTTTTTCCAAAGAGTGCATTCAAGTTTTCACGAGCATGTGTCAAAGTTTCTGAACGAGAAAGAATCAACGAGAAGTCTGGTAGATAGATAATACCCTCTAACTGTGGCATCTGCTCACCATCAATCGTAGTAGCAACAACATCACCTACAAAGAGGAGTTTTGATTCAGAGTGATTAACAATATTGTAAATCTGCTCTGGCTTGAACTCATGCTGAACAGGTACTGCTACAGCTCCATAAGCGAGTGTTGCAAAGAAAGCAACAGCCCATGAAGAAGAGTTTCTACCACAAAGAGCAACCTTGTCACCTTTCTTCAAACCACTATTCTCAAAGAGAATGTGTAACTTCTCTATTTTGCGCGCTACATCATGGTATTGAAGTGTAGCACCTAAATAATCTGTCAGAGCATCTTTATCCCAGTTATCCTTGATACTCTTCTCTATACACGCGTTGAAACTTTTTATAGAATCCATTGCACAAAAGTATAATTTACGTGCAAAGTTAAATAAAATTCTGCACATTCACAAAAACTTTGTGCAAGAAAACATACTAAGAAAACAAAAAGGGGAAAAACATAACCTTATTATGTCTTTGTATTAAGGAACTTAAAGCTGATTTTAGTTTATCTCCTTTTATCTTAGATTTAAAAAAGAGATTGTGATTTTAATTTACAAATACGATTTGTTACTAAATTAGAAGAAACCTTTCCATATTCCTTTTCAAATTAAGGTTTCTTCCGTTAAATACGTAGATTGGAAATAGAATAAAGCGCTTATATACTTGTATGATATGACTATTTAAAACAGATGATTTTGTAAAGGGGGACAAACTACAGGATAAAATGCAGAAAAGGCAAATAAACACAACGTCTATCCATTACCATGTCTTTCCGTCTACTGCAAACAAATTACTACCATTTCAATCGTCGTTTGTAAACTATTTTCATACAACTCAAATCCAATACATGCTCTTTTGGCTTCTAAAAGATGCCTAATTGACTTGGAAAAGATGCCCTTTTGAGGACTAACTAACGCCCTTTTGAAGTCCAACTAAGCACCTTTTGAAAACCACTCCTGCAACTCTCTGATAACAAGAAACTTACAAGAGTGCTTAAAATGGTATTTTTTAGCCCTTTTTTTCAGCTTTTTTACTCAATATTTTGTAATGATTTTTCAGAACCTTATCTGCAGATTTACAAGTTATTAACGCGAAAAGGTTTTCTGTGTAGGAAAGATGATAAAGAAATAGACGGTTGCCATTCTTAGCTCTATTCTTTGTTTAATGAATAACTTCGGTTCTTCTCTTAAACCTATACCTATACGAAAAGCATACACTCATTTAACGGAAGAACCAGAAAATTCCCATATCAATGGATAAATCCCAAAAATGTCACTTCAATATATAA
>CAMUQM010000122.1 GCA_947095945.1 uncultured Prevotella sp. | reverse complement strand
CTCGTTGCTCTTCTCATCTTGTCTTCAATTCATTGACTCAATATGAGCGTTATCATGTACGTGCCAAGATAGAGAACGAAAAGTTGAGTTTCGGTCTGCGTGTAAATCCTGAATATTCAGAAGTTGAAACACTGATTTATAATCCTTGTGCAGCTGGAACTCGCTTTGGAATATCAGCTGACAAACTACCTGAAACGCTACCAGAGAGCGTAGATGGCTTCCATATTCATTGTCATTGCGAGAGTGGTAGCGATATCTTCGAGCGCACATTAGTACATATAGAAGAGAAGTTTGCAAAGTGGTTCTCTCAACTGAAGTGGATTAACTTTGGTGGTGGTCACCTCATGACACGCAAGGATTATGATATTCCACAATTAATACGTCTCTTACAAGGATTCCATAAGCGTTATCCATGGCTCAAAGTCATCCTCGAACCGGGTAGTGCCTTTGCTTGGCAGACGGGTCCACTGATAGTACAAGTGGTAGATATCGTAGAAGATCATGGTATAAAGACAGCTATCCTCAATGCAAGTTTCACCTGCCACATGCCCGACTGTCTTGAGATGCCTTACCATCCAACCATCCGTAACGCAGAACTTGCTGATGAAGATGGCTCTGCAAAGGGCAAATACACTTACCGCTTAGGGGCAAATAGTTGTCTAAGTGGCGACTGGATGGGCTCATGGACCTTTGACCATGCACTGCAAGTAGGCGAGAATATTATCTTTGAAGATATGCTTCACTACACAACGGTCAAGACAAATATGTTCAATGGTATCAGTCATCCCGCTATCGCCCTACTCCATACAGATAACGAACTCGAAGTACTACGCGAATATACTTACGAGGATTATCGTGACAGAATGGACTAATGGCACAATATTTGCTACCCTAAGAACGGTGATAAACTTTAATTAGAGAGGAGATATTATGGCATTTATAGATTATTATAAGATACTTGGCGTTGACCGAAACATCCCTCAAAAGGATGTGCGGGCAGCCTATAGAAAGCGAGCAAAGCAGTTCCATCCAGACTTACATCCAAACGACCCAAAGGCAAAAGCTAAATTCCAAGCATTGAGCGAGGCATTTGAAGTAATCGGTGATCCTGACAAGCGAGCTAAATATGATAAGTATGGCGAACAGTGGCGCAATGCAGAAGCCTACGAGAATGCTGGTGGCTTTGGCGGATTCCAAGGCGGACAAGGTGGCGGAAATCCATTTGGTGGATTCGACTTTAGCAGCTTCGGCAGTGGAAGCGGTGGTTTCAGTAGCTTCTTCCAAGACCTCTTTGGAGGTAGTGGACGTCGCCGTTCATCAGGTTTTAACACTGGTAGAGGTCATGGACAACAGCCTACTGGACAGATGGAGGCTAATGTTGGCATAGACCTTTATACAGCCCTATTAGGTGGAGAAGTTGTGATTCAGCTCTCTGGAGGTCAGAAAGTGAAACTGAAAGTAAAGCCATTAACACAAGGCGGAACCAAGGTACGCCTACGTGGTAAGGGTTATGATCGTGGCGATGGTACCTTTGGCGACCTTATCATCACCTACAACGTGAAACTACCTGACCACCTCACAGATCGTCAGAAAGAACTGATTGAGCAAATGAGGCGTGAAGGGCTATAAGGAAACAAATAACTATAAGGAACTTTTACACAATGTAGGAGTTCCTTATTTAATTCTTACAAGCATTATAATATAAATCATTTATTAGACCAAAACATCAATTATTCTTATTAATAGGTATTGCAGTTTGATAAGTGTTTACCAACAGCACCATTGGTGTTTATCAACAGCACCACACGTGCTAAGCATCAACACATCGGTAGAAAACAGACAGAGAAAATCTTATCTGTCTATAATAATTAGGTGAGAAACTAATGATTAACATATTCGGGGATATGTTTACCAGACAACATCAAACCCAGATAAACTGATTTAAGTTCAAAACTGGTCAATGTTACATAACACATTGAATAGTCAACTCTTACTAAACCATGGCTAAATCATTAAGAAAAAGGAGAAGTCTTACTTCTTTTGTTTAAATATTTTTTAGTATCTTTGCCTACAAATACAGATATTAAAATTCAAAATTTACCAATAAACAAATAACTAAAAACAATGAGTATCAGAAGATCAATAGCTGCTGCGTTTATACTTGGCAGCTTACTCTTACCATCAACTGTATTGGCTCAATTCAATTGGCCATACAAGGTGACCAATGGAAAAGCTGTAACAGAAGTACCAGTACGTGCAGCAGGACAGGAAAGTGCGTTGAATATGACCACACCTAAGTTGAAGACTGTTCGCGTAGCATTTGTTGGATTAGGAATGCGTGGTCATGATGCTGTAGAGCGTTGGACCCATATCCCTGGTATCCAAGTAATGGCACTCTGCGACTATGAGCGTGGTAGAGCTGAGAAATGTCAAGATTATCTGCGCAAGGCAAGTATGCCAGCAGCCGACATCTATTCAGGAGAGGATGGATACAAGGAGTTGTGCAAGCGTAAGGATATCGACCTTGTTTACATTGCTCCAGACTGGAAGCATCACTTCCTTGTTGCATACGAGGCAATGAATAACGGCAAACACGTTGCTGTTGAGGTTCCTGCCGCAATGAATCTTTCTGAAATATGGCAGCTTATCGACCTCTCGGAGAAGAAGCGCCTACACTGTATGATGCTTGAGAACTGCTGCTATGACTTCTTTGAGTTGAACTCATTGAACATGGCACAGAATAATGTTTTTGGTGAAGTTCTTTATGTTCAGGGTGCTTATCGCCACGAATTATCTCAGTTCTGGAACGCTTACTGGAAGAAGGATGCTCAGGACAAGCTCGGTTGGAGACTTGAATACAACCAGAAGTTCCGTGGCGATGTCTATGCTACTCATGGCTTAGGTCCTATTGCACAGGTTTTGAATATCCATAGAGGTGACAAGATGAACACCCTCATTGCAATGGATACAAAGTCAGTTAATGGTAAAAAGCAGGTTGAGAAAATGACTGGTGAACCTTGTAATGAATTCCGCAACGGCGATCATACAACAACCCTCATCAGCACTGAGAACGGAAAAGTTATTGAGATTCACCACAACGTAATGACTCCACAGCCATATAACCGTATGTATCAGCTCACTGGTACAAAGGGTTTTGCAAACAAATATCCTTTTGAAGGCTTTGCACTTTCATCTGAAGAGATGAAGAATTCAGGTGTTACTCCATCATCTGACAATCTTTCTGGTCATTCTTACCTCTCAAAGGTTGATGCACTGGCATTGGTACAGAAGTATGAGAGTCCTATCGTTGCTAAATACGAGAAGCAGGCAAAAGAAGTTGGTGGACACGGTGGTATGGACTTTATCATGGACTCACGTTTAGTTTACTGTCTGCAGAATGGCCTTCCATTGGATATTGATGTATATGACTTGGCAGAATGGTGCTGCTTGGCAGAGTTAGGTTCTATCTCTATGGACAATGGTAACATTCCTGTAGAGGTACCAGATTTCACACGTGGACAGTGGGACAAAGTTAAGGGCTTCCACCACGCTTATGCTTCACCAGCTGATGAAGCACAGGCTGCAGCAGATGCTATGGACTTCACAACCAAGCTGAAGGAAAAGGGTAAGAAGTACTGGGAGAAAGTAGACAAGGCTGCAAAGAAGAAGTAATCTTCTTAAACCTATATATAACAAATGCCGTAACGCTTACTGAGTGTTACGGCATTTATTATATGCATGTAAGAGGTAAAGCTACCCTTGCCATTCAAAGTCTTAGAACATTATTTCTTCAAAGCTAAGTTATAGTTGTAATATTCAGTCTTACCCGTGATATCTTCAAGAACTTCAATGAATGGAGGAAAGTTTACATCCTCATGATCTACAATTCCCTTAGTCTCTAAAATCTGAAGATTAGAGGTAGGAGCCAGATAAGTATCAAGCTCAAAAAACTGACCACGCCAAATAAAAGTCTTACGAATCTTGTGGATTGACTGACGATAAGGGTCTGCCTGACGCATCAATGACTCATAGAGATTATTGTCAATCTGTCGCTCAGTAACAACCTGTTCATTATTCGGTAAAGTCTTCTTCGCTGTACGAACATTTACTGAAACACCATTCAGCGTACGGCGACGTAGGCGCACCTCACTGCAAGGTTCTGAAGTAAGGTAAGTCTGTGTAATCTCACTTTCAATAGCATCAGGAATCTCACCTGTCAATCGAACTATATATTTACGCTCTTCAACTATCTGCTGTGGAATCTCCAAAACATTAGAAATATCCTGTAGCACACGTTTAATCTTTGTATCAAAGTTCTCGTGATTATTGATTACACGCAAGTGAGGATGTTCGGACCAAGCCTGAATGACTTTCTTATCAAGTTCACGAGCAAGTTCCAATCCCTCTGTACGATGAGCATTGTTAGCCGTTGTATAGAACTGTTCTGCTCCATCAGCAGCACTCACAAGATGAAGGACAGCATCGTAACGAGCACGAAGTTCTTCAGAAGAAGTACCGACACCAGCCGTAATCTCTTGCCACATCTCTGGTTTCATATAAGCAGAGATATCCATTGTACCACGATCACAAACGATAATCGTCGGTTTATCAATGGTTTCTGCCATACAAGTAAACTTATCCTCCAGAGCAAGCTGCGTCTCTAATGTTGCCTTCTCCCCTTCGTAGAAGAAAGCAGCATTATCCGTAAGATAATCCATACCAGCCTGAGTAAAGAGTGTTGGTACTTCAGGAATGATAAACACCTTATAGCCAAGACTTGAGAAATGCTCGATAATCTTGACAAGTGCTGTTGTTTTTCCGGCACAAGGACCGCCGGTAAGTACAATTCGTTTCATAATGACTAAAAAATCCCCTCCACCCGAAAGTGAAAGGGATTATTATCTAACATTACTGCTTTACAGTGCAAAATGTCAATATACAATTACTCAGCTGCTGGAGTCTCCTCCTCAGCTACAGGTGCCTCTGCAGGCTGCTCTACTGGTGCTTCCTCAACAGCAGGCACTGGTTGATTCTCTGCAACAACAGTTACAGGAATCTTAACCTCAACCTCCTTGTGGAAGTGTACAGTAGCCTCAGATGTGCCAACCTTCTTCATATCGCGCATTGTAACAATCTTACGATCGATTTCAATACCGCGTTTAGCGAGCTCCTCAACAACAGTAGCTGCATTAACTGAACCGTAAGTTACGCCAGTTGCAGAAACCTTAGTTGCAATAACAAGCTCTACACCCTCCAACTGAGCTGCCTTCTTCTCTGCCTCAGCCTTGAGAGCCGCGAGCTTAGAAGCCTGCTGCTTCAAGTTCTCAGCCAACTGCTTCTTAGCAGATGAAGAAGCGATAATACCCTTACCTGTTGGAATGAGGTAGTTACGGCCATAGCCGTTCTTTACATTAACGATATCGTTCTTGTATCCAAGACCGATAATATCTTCTTTCAATATAATTTCCATCTATTGACCTCCTTTTTACTTCATCAAATCGGTTACATAAGGAAGGAGCGCAATCTGACGAGCACGCTTAACAGCCTGTGCCACGCGACGCTGATACTTCAGAGAAGTACCTGTGATACGACGAGGGAGAATCTTACCCTGTTCGTTGAGGAACTTCTTCAAGAACTCGCCATCCTTATAGTCGATGTACTTAATACCGCTCTTCTTGAAACGGCAATACTTCTTCTTCTTTGTGTCGATAGAAGGAGCGGTCAAATAACGGATTTCTGATTTCTGCTCTGCCATGATTAAGCCTCCTTTTTAGCTGCCCATTTAGCACGACGCTTCTCAGCATAAGCTGCTGAATACTTGTCCTGCTTAACGGTAATGTAACGAATAACCTTCTCGTCACGACGGAAGCCGGTCTCGAGAGTGTTGATAACTGATGGTTCTGCGTTGAACTCTAACATTGCATAGAAGCCTGATGACTTCTTCTGGATGTTGTAAGCCAACTTCTTCAGACCCCAAGCCTCCTCGTTCAAGATCTCAGCGCCATTGTCGGTGAGCAGTTTCTTGAATTTAGCGACCGTTTCCTTCATCTGTTCGTCAGACAAAACGGGAGTCAAAATGAAAACGGTTTCGTATTGATTCATACTACTTA
>CAMUQM010000121.1 GCA_947095945.1 uncultured Prevotella sp. | reverse complement strand
ACAGACCCTCGACAGAAGAAACTTATCGAGAGTAATCTTTCTACAGCGGTACCTAAGCATTCTATGGGTAAGAACTGGGAAGAGTATATGTTTGAGAATATGCCTGTTGCAGCAGCGGTAACACTTCTCTCAAAGTTGCAGAGCGATGTTCGCTATGCAGAAGGCGAAGTGTTGCATACCTTGGTGGCAAACGTTGGTTTGAAAGACTTACGTGTCAATAAGCTGCAGGCATTTGTTGTGCCAAGTCAGACACGCCTTTATCCGGGTGAGACAATGACTGCCCAGATGTTTATGGGTGCTGTTGACTCTACACAGCAGCCACAAGTCTTTGTTAATGGACAACTTATTAAGGGCAATCAGATAACTGTTAAGGCGGGTGCTCCGGGTAAACATAACTTGAGTGGATATATTCTTATTAAAGACTTGTCGGGTAATGTTTTGCGTAGAAACTTCTCACAAGACTATTGGGTAACGGGTGGTCCTCAGCCAAAAGAGTATATCAATCCTCAAGGAATGCAGAAAGTTCCACCATTCGATGGAATGGCTACAATTGCAGCAGACTTAATGAACGTACTCTATGCAGGCTTTGATAACCCAATCACTATCAGTATTCCTAACACTTCTCAGAGCGACGTGCAGGCTACAATGTCTGGTGGTTCACTCGTATCAAGGGGTGGCGGTCATTTCATTGCACGTCCATCGGCAGTTGGTCAGCCTGTGACTATCTCTGTATCTGCGAAGGGTCGTAAGATAGGAGAGTATAAGTTCCGTGTGAGAAAATTGCCGGATCCATCGCCATATATCGCTATGGGTGCTGATAGATTTAAGAGTGGAACGCTTTCAAAGGCTGCTCTTATGTCGGCTCCGGGTATTCAGGCTGCTATTGATGACGGCTTACTTGATATTCCTTTCAACGTGACCAGCTTCCGTGTTGTCTTCTTTGACAATATGGGTAACGCCGTTCCGTTGGCAAGTAATGGTGCTTCGTTCTCTCCACAACAGAAGGAACAGTTCCGTCAGTTGAGTCGTAACAAGCGATTCTACATCACTAACGTTGTCGTTCATGGACCTGATGGTACTACTCGAACGCTTAATGGAAGAAATATGGAGGTTATCGTGAGATAATAGTTGACGAGTTGACGAGTTAACGAGTTAACAAGTTAATGGATAGTGTTGCTATTGTCTTTGCTCATAACAGTCCATTCTCACTCATTTCTTTTAGAAAAGAATAAACAAAATAATAATGAAAAAGATATTTCTCATAGTCTGCACAGCCTGCTTGGCACTTACTGTAAGTGCACAGCCTGCTGCACGTCGTAACCAGCAACAGCGTCAGTCGCCTGCTAATACGATTTCTACACGTGCGCAGATATCCTTTCCAACAACAGCTCCTTTAGAGGAAGATGTTGTTTGGCGACGTGATATCTATCGTGAATTGAAACTTGTTGAGGATGCTAATGCAGGATTATACTATCCTACAGAGCCTGTAGGTTCACAGATGAATCTCTTTACCTACATCTTCAAGTTGATGATGAGTGGTCCTAATCGTGGCGGTGTTGCTGCGTATAACTACCGTATGGATGGTAATGAGATATTCACTGATTCAGCTCGAATCAAGCCATTGCAGTTCCTTGATAACTATCACATTTTCTACGAACGCACTGATCATGGTATTCGCCTTGATAACAGTGACATCCCTTCTGGAGAGGTTAAAGGCTACTATCTCAAAGAGAGTGCTTATTATGATCAGGGAACAGCAACTTTCCATCGTAAGGTCGTAGCCCTCTGTCCGATTATGTATCGTGAAGACGACTTCGGAGATGGCGAAGTGAAATACCCTCTTTTCTGGGTGCGTTACGATGATTTGGCTCCTTTCCTTGCGAAGCAAACCATCATGACAAGTAATCTGAATAATGCTGCAACGATGAGTGTAGATGATTATTTCACGATGAACCTCTATAAAGGAAAGATTTACAAGACAACCAATATGTTAGGTAAGACTCTCGCACAATACTGTCCTAACGACTCAGCAATGGCTGCTGAACAGAAGAAGATAGAACGTGAATTGATTGCATTTGAGAAGACAATCTATGGTGACCCAGCTCTTCGAGATAGCCTTGACAGTATCTCTGCGGTTAAGGAGGCTGAGAAAGCACCAAAGAAGATAGGACGTACTCGTCGTACAAGTCCATCATCAAGCAGCGTTAGTCGCTCACGTCGTTCATCTAATAGTGGAAGTGCTGGAGCTTCTCCTGCACGTGTTACAGTTCGCCGAGAGCGTCATTAATAAATTTTCTTAAGGTTGGTTCTATAGATTCCTCGATGGAATCATTCTTTAATGAGGTATAGATAAAACTTCATTAAAGGAAATTTATAGAACCAACCTTAATTAATTTTAATTGGGCAATAATAGCCTTAAAGATGCGATTAATCTAAAGAGAAGCTCAGATAGAATTTCTATTTTGAGACAACTTTCAGATGTGTGAGCCATCATGTGTTCATACTATAGGAAGTGATTTTACTTCTTTTATCATTAACACTTATGGTTATGAAGAAAATTATTTCATTGGCTTTATTAGCCCTATCATTTCTTGTCTCCGTTCCAGCCCATGCTGATGAACCACTGAAGTTTGGTGTAAAGGTGGGACTAAATGTGAGTGAGTTTAGTTTTACAAGTGATGTATTCGACAAGACTAACCAAGTAGGGTGGTTCTTTGGTCCTACAGTGAAGTTTACTTTGCCTGTTGTTGGTTTGGGTATGGATGCTTCTGTCCTCTATGACTCGCGTTCAGCTAAGCTTGAATACGCCTCAGAGGAACAGACTGTAAAACAGCAACAGATTGCTATTCCTGTAAATGTACGTTATTCTATCGGCTTAGGTAGTATGGCTAATGTCTTTTTCTTTGGTGGTCCTCAGATTGCATTTAATGTTGGGGAAAAGGAATATGACTGGAATATGCGAAGTACCTATGCATTAAAGAATAGTAATTTCAGTATTAATCTCGGTTTTGGTGTGACAGCGTTTAAGCATTTGCAGGTAAGTGCTAACTACAATATTGCTTGTGGAAAGACAGGTGATGTTACATGGAGAACGGCAGCAGATACTGCAACCTCTACTTTAAAGAAGAAGGGTAGTCATAACAGTTCATGGCAGTTAGGTGTAGCTTATTTCTTCTAAGATATAAAATGCTTAATATTAGAAAATCCCATTTCATTACCGATGAAATGGGATTTTTTATGTGTTCAAACTTACTGTTACCTCTGTTTCTGATGTAGATTTGCGTTATTGGCTCCTTTCTTCATTGTGTATTTGCATCTTTCTTTGTAACTTTGTATTCAAACCAATCCTGTTTTATCGTACAGCTTGTAATGGCTGATAGGTAATGAACTATTTGTAATGACTTACGCTAATATTATCTTACCTCTTCCTCTCGAAGGTTACTTCACCTATGGTGTGCCCGATGCTTTGAGTTCCCGGGTCACAGCAGGCGTACGTGTGTCTGTGCCGTTAGGAAAGAGTAAGACTTACGTGGGTGTCGTTGCAGATTATCCTGTAAATATCCCGAATCCATCGGGAAATACTAGTACCGATGAAAAGAAAATTACTTATAAGAATATCATTGATGTGTTGGATAACGCACCAGTGCTTCTTCCACAGCAGTTGAAGCTCTGGCATTGGATATCCGATTACTATATGTCGCCTATCGGTGATGTTTATAAGGCTGCATTACCATCGGGACTGAAAGAGGAATATGGTTATCGCCCTCGAACAGAACTTTACATTCGTTTGGCAGACAACTTACGCCATGAGCGGACACTCTCGCTTATGATTGATTCTATGAAGCGTGCATCGAAGCAAGTGGAAGTTTTGATGACTTATTTGCAGTTGGCTGGTGTCGATGAAATGGCGGAAATTACGCCTGATACGGTGTTGCGTGAAGTGACAAGGGAGGAACTAATGAATGTGAGTCACGCTTCTGTTGGTGTTATTCGTGCCTTACAAGATAGGAAGATTCTTGTTACCTACGAAAAAGAAGTCGGTAGACTGAATTATGGCAACCCTCCACATCCTGAGAATATTAAACCTCTCAACGAGGCACAAACCGAAGCTTATAATCAGATACTCTTACAGATGATGGGGCATAGGGTGACATTACTCCATGGAGTGACGTCTTCAGGAAAGACGGAGATTTATATTCACCTTATTCAGAAAGCTCTCAATGAGCATAAGCAGGTGTTGTATCTCTTGCCTGAGATTGCTCTTACTGTGCAGATAACAGAACGTCTGAAGGCTGTCTTTGGTGATAGACTCGGAATATATCACAGTAAATACAGTGATGCTGAGCGTGTGGAGATTTGGCATAAGCAATTATCTGATGCCCCATACGATGTTATTTTAGGTGCGCGAAGTGCTATTTTTCTTCCATTTCATCGACTTGGATTGGTTATAATAGACGAGGAACATGAGCAGAGTTTTAAACAGCAAGACCCTGCTCCTCGTTATCACGCCCGCTCGACAGCGATAGTGTTGGCACAGATGTATCCCGAAGCAAAGACGCTCTTGGGTACGGCGACGCCCTCAATGGAAAGCTATTACAATGCAAAGCAGGGTAAGTATGGACTTGTAGAGCTAACACGACGCTATAAAGATATTCAATTACCCCAAATAGAAATTGTAGATATAAAGGATCTTTATCGTCGGAAGATGATGACAGGACCTTTCTCTCCACGTCTTCTTGTTGCCGTTCGTGAAGCCTTGGGGCATGGTGAGCAGGTAATCTTATTTCAGAATCGACGTGGTTTTGCGCCAATGGTGGAGTGTAGACAATGTGGTTGGGTTCCGAAGTGTCCTAACTGTGACGTGTCGTTGACGTATCACAAGAATATGAACTACCTCTCCTGTCACTATTGCGGCTATACGATAAAGGTTCCAGAGGTCTGTCCTTGTTGTGAAAGTGAGGATATCCGTGGTCGAGGATATGGAACAGAGAAGATTGAAGATGAAATCCGTTATATCTTTCCAGAGGCTCGTATTGCGCGAATGGACCTTGATACAACTCGCACACGCAATGCTTATGAGCGTTTGATTAACGACTTCTCAACGGGGAAGAGTAATCTTCTGATAGGTACACAGATGATTTCAAAGGGGCTTGACTTTGATAAGGTCTCAGTCGTTGGGATCCTCAATGCTGACTCTATGTTGAACTACCCCGACTTCCGTGCCTACGAACAGTCGTTCATGATGATGAGTCAGGTGAGTGGTCGTGCAGGTAGAAAAGGACGGCAGGGACTGGTAATCTTACAGACGAAGAGCCCAGAATTATCCGTCATTCAGCAGGTGGTATGTAACGATTATAAGTCGTTCTATTCCGATTTGCTAATCGAAAGGCGTGATTTTCATTATCCTCCATTCTATCGCCTTGTCTATGTCTATTTGAAGCATAGGGATGAGAATACGGTGAACTCTGCTGGTCTGGAACTTGGTAGTAGGCTCCGTGAAATCTTTGGTGAGCGAGTGCTCGGTCCTGATAAACCAGCTGTGGCACGTGTGAAGACACTGAATATCCGTAAAATTATGCTAAAGTTGGAGAATGGTATCGATTATCCACGTGTTCGCCAGTATCTTCGTGGTGCCTTAGAAGCCATGTTGAAGGATAAGAGATATGGTGCTCTTCAAGTGTATTACGATGTTGATCCACTATAGTCTTAGCTACTTTATTCTCTTCTGAAATTCTCTTCTCCAAATTATTTACATGAAGAAAAATATTTTTTATCGTGAAAATAAATATTTCTTTTCATGTAAATAATTATTTTTCTTCATGAAAAGAAATTATAAGAACTTGTAGAAAGGTTTAATGTACATGTTTTTTCCTACCATCAGACTTTGGTTTGTAACTAACTGACCATGTCTTTCTATATTAAATCTTAATCAATCATTAGCCTATAATATCCACTCTTCTTATTATTTGTATTGCTTCCTGATATTTGAGCAGCTGCATCTTACTTTGTATGAAAAAAAATGCGGAGCAATGATTACTATTGCATCAAAGCTCCGCATGTCTTCTTTTTTACGAAAGTGAATATTTACTCTCGTGAGATAGTTTTAATAGTGGCATTCTTTTCTATTACCTCAATTCCGCAGCATTATTCCTTGTGAGGTACTTTTATATATTGAAGTG
>CAMUQM010000120.1 GCA_947095945.1 uncultured Prevotella sp. | reverse complement strand
ATAAATTCACCAAACTCTACAGTCGTATTGAGAAGTATGAAGGTATTTCTGATAACATGGAGATAGAGATTGCGAAGTATCTTGATCAAGTTTCCAATGCTCATCTGAGTGATGAAACCAAGGAGAAAGTGCGCTCTATGCTCCGTGAAATTTCTGAGTTGGAGAGTATTGGAGATGCTTGTTATAACATTGCTCGCACCTCCAGCCGTCTTATCAATAGTAAGGAAGACTTCACACAAGAGCAGTATGACCACATGCACCAGATGTTTGAGTTGACAGATGATGCTTTAACACAGATGAATCGCATCCTTGTTGGTCACCGTCAGGACAACGATGTGAACCGTTCGTTCAACATTGAGACCGAAATCAACAACTACCGCAACCAGTTGCGTTCGCAGAATATTAATGATGTGAACGACCATAAGTACACCTATGCCGTAGGAACAATGTACATGGATATCATTCAGGAGTGCGAGAAATTAGGCGACTATGTAGTCAATGTTGTTGAGGCTCGTATGGGTGTTCGCCAGCAGGATGCATAAAGAAATCGCTGGTTATTTTAGTTAAAAAACGCATATTACAAAATAAAAGACCTCTCTTTCCTTTAGGATAGGGAGGTCTTTTCGTATATTTGCAGTCGAAATTAAAAATATGTTGTGGCTTGATAAATTATGTATTTAGATGGCTATTAAACGTAGAAAGCTATAGAAAAGAATGGTTTGGGGTATCTCTCAGTCTGCTGATAATAGAGAATTTTGTAAGGACGAACAGCTTTGTATGTCCTTTATCAGTAGTCTTTTATGGATAAATAACCTCTCTTATTCATTGAGTTGTTGATGGAAAACAATTTGACGAACACTTGTCTTAAGATATGAAGTTTTTAAATTAAATATATGAGTACAAGCGACTATTCAATTATCTTTATGAAGATTATGGGCTCTCTTGCCCTATTAATCTACGGAATGAAGGTTATGAGTGAGGCTCTGCAGAAGATGGCAGGTTCTCAACTTCGTCACATTCTGGGTGCAATGACCACCAATCGTTTCACAGGAATGCTTACGGGTACCTTTATTACTTGTGCGGTACAGTCGTCATCAGCCACAACTGTGATGACAGTGAGCTTTGTTAATGCGGGACTGCTTACCCTTGCGCAAGCTATTTCGGTCATTATGGGTGCCAATATTGGTACGACACTCACGGCATGGATTATGTCCTTGGGATTTAATGTCGACTTAACTTTGGTTGTCTTCCCTACTTTCTTTATTGGAATTATCCTCATTTACAACAAGAAACGGCGTTACATCGGCGATTTTCTCTTTGGTATTGCTTTCTTGTTCTTTGCTCTTGTGCTGTTGAGTAGTGGAGGAAAAGATCTTGATTTAGAGCATAATCCAGATGCAATCCAGTTCTTCTCATCCTTTGACACAAGTAGTCACTTGACGATTTTTATCTTCCTGCTGATAGGAACCATTATTACTTGTATCGTACAGAGTTCTGCAGCGGTAATGGCTATTACCATTCTGCTCTGTTCAACAGGTGTGTTGCCAATCTATCTTGGTATTGCCTTGGTGATGGGTGAGAACATCGGTACAACTGCAACAGCCAATCTTGCAGCCCTCGGAGCCAACACACAGGCACGACGTGCAGCCTTTGCCCACTTGCTTTTTAATGTTTTTGGCGTCTTCTGGGTGATGTGTTTGTTCTATCCTTTCGTCAACTTTGTTTGCGGACTCGTAGGTTATGACCCAGTAAATGATAAGTCTACGGCTGCAGAAAGAGCCGCTACCTTGCCAATTGTATTAGCAATGTTCCACACATGTTTCAATGTTTGTAATACATCCTTGCTTATTTGGTTTATTCCACAGATGGAACGTGTTGTATGTTGGATTATCAAGTCGAAGGCTAATAAGGATGAAGAAGACTTCCGTCTGCGCTTTATCCATTCGGGTATCATGAAGACTCCAGAACTTTCTGTGCTTGAGGCTTCAAAGGAGATACACTCATACGCAGAACGTACACATCGTATGTTCGGTATGGTACGTGACCTTCTGACGACAAAAGATGATGATGCTTTTGAGAAACTCTATGAACGTATTGAGAAGTATGAGGGCATTTCTGATAATATGGAGGTTGAGATTGCGAAGTATCTTGACCAAGTGAGCGATGCACACTTGAGTGATGACACGAAGGAGAAGGTGCGTGATATGCTTCGTGAGATTACCGAAATTGAGAGTATTGGTGACTCTTGCTTTAACATAGCGAGAACTATCAGCCGTTTACGTAGCAGCAAAGAGGAGTT
Source organism: uncultured Prevotella sp. (assembly GCA_947095945.1). Classification (GTDB taxonomy): domain Bacteria; phylum Bacteroidota; class Bacteroidia; order Bacteroidales; family Bacteroidaceae; genus Prevotella. Next base: position 3,935 of record CAMUQM010000120.1, on the reverse strand, counting down.
TACAGAGAATCAGTATGATAATATCAAACAGATGTTTGAACTCACTGATGATGCTTTGACACAGATGAGCATTGTGCTTGTTAAACATAAATGTGATGCTGATGTAACTCGCACCTTCACTATTGAGAACGAAATCAACAACTATCGTGCTCAGTTGCGTACACAGAATATCAATGACATCAACGAGCATAAGTACACTTACGCAGCTGGTACATTGTATATGGATATCGTACAGGAATGTGAGAAATTAGGTGACTTCATTGTGAATGTTGTTGAGGCACGTATGTGTATTAGAAAATAAATGATTACCCATAAACGCTTTATGCTCGGCTGTTGATAACTGGCAGCTGAAAGTGTAGGAGGTAAACAAAATAGTAACAGGAACATACTAAGCGTGTGTTCCTGTTTTTATAAAAGGCAAGACAACTTCAATATAAGCAATCTATTAACCTGAACTCTTTCGGGAGATTCAGCTCTTTTTGAAGGGTAAAAGGATAGAAAAGTAGAACGGTAAAAACACACTTTGAAGGGTGAAAAGGTGAAAAAAAGGAAAAGCTAAAAGACTGCTTTTATACTTTGGGAATTGAGGTTTACCGAATTATTTTCATGAGAAGAAGAATTTATTTTCATGAAAAAAAATATTTATGTTCATGAAGAAAAATATTTCTTTTCATGAAAATAATTCACATCGTATGCTTTTCTGTGTGAGAAGGGTATGTAGAATGTTTACCTTTTATTCGTTATTTCTATGTCAAAAAGGCATTAAAAAAGAGGCTGTGTCAAGGTGTTTTGATGCAGTCTGTTTATTTTTATATACTCCATAATCAATTGTATATAAGTATTTTAATAGTAATATAAACTTGTGTCACACAAGTTTGTGTCACACAAACTTGTGTGATTGTTGTTTTATTGCTATATTTGCAAACGTAAGATAAACTAAAATCGTAATGATTATGTGCAAGAAATTCGTTTATGGAGTAGCTGTTTCAGATTATAACTTCATCGGTAGAGAAGTGGAAACAAAGCGACTTATGGATAATTTTAGAGGTGGCATCAATGTCATTCTAATGTCTCCTCGCCGTTTGGGAAAAACTTCCTTGGTGATGCGCGTATGTGATAAGCTGAAGTCAGAAGATATTATTACGGTTTATTTGGATATCTTTGGTTGTAAGAGTGAATACGACTTTTACAACCGTTTGGCATCTGAAGTTCTGAAACAGACTGCATCAAAACAGAGTATGTGGCTTGAGGAGGCAAAGGAGTTTTTGTACAGACTTACGCCAAAAATCTCATTCAGTCCCGAACCGAACTCTGACTTTTCGATTTCTTTGGGAATAACACCGAAGACACATACGCCAGAGGAGGTGCTTGAGATGGCTGAAAAGATTGCTGTAAAGAGAGGAAAGCGCATTGTCGTCTGCATAGATGAATTCCAACAGATAGGTGAGATGGCTGATAGCAAACAGGTGCAGGCACGACTGAGAACCGTTTGGCAACATCAGAAACACGTGTCTTATTGTCTTTTCGGTAGTAAGCATCACTTGATGAGCAGCATTTTTCTGCACCGCAGTATGCCTTTCTATCAGTTTGGGGACTTGATAGTACTGGACAAGATTTCAACGACTGAATGGGTAGAGTATATTGTTAGCCATTTTGCAGATGGCAAAAGGACAATCAGCCCAGCCCTTGCAGAAGAGATATGTAGCTTCACAGACAACTATTCTGCCTATGTTCAGCAGTTATCTTGGCTTGTTTATACGCAGAAGGAAGAAGGAGAGACTGTAGATGAAACAGATGTAAAACAGGCAACAGACGACCTTTTAGCTACAAATGAAGTGCTTTTTATGCAGATGGTTGAGCCACTTTCAGAGTATCAACTTAACTTCCTGCGTGCCCTATCCTCTGGTGTTACGAAGGACTTTGGTCTGGCAAAGGTGCGGGAAAAGTACCAGTTGGGCAGTTACTCAAATATCAATCGATTGAAGAAAGCCCTCCTTGAACGTGATTTGATTGAGAAACGTGGAGCCGAGATGGCTATCACTGATCCTGTTTTTGCCAAGTGGTTCCAACGTAAAATGATGTTTTAGAAAGAACAGAAGTAACAAAGTTAAAGGAGTCAAGCCAATAGATTTTCGTATAAAAGAAGCGTATTATACGATAAAAACTATTGGCTTGACTCCTTTAATTCCCTGTATTTATCTCTTATTTCTTATCAGCTGTTTTTTATCCTTTCGTCACCATATTGCGAGAAACACGCAAGAGGATAGGGAAGAGGATGGCTGCTGTGACGAAGCCAACGATGGCATCAATGAGGTAATGCGCCTGAATATAAACTGTGGCACAGCAAAGTAGAAGATAGAATGGTGCTAAAATTGCTAAGAGCTTATAATTACGGTCGTGCCAAAGAAGCAACATACAAATGGTACTGACACCAACGTGCGAGCTTGGGAAGGCTGCTGTCGGACGTTCGCCAGCTGCTTTGGCACTCTCAACAAGGTGATAGAAGATGCCATCGGTATATCCGGGACTTGGCAAACACTCCTGATGATGGTTGAAATAGTCTTGAACATTTGGAAAGACACCCGTCGTCACGTTCTGTAATCCTATCGCCTTGTAATAGAAGGTAGGACCAGTTACAGGCACGAAGATGAAGACAATGTAATAAATAAAGAATGAAGAGAGGATGATGAAAGTAGCTCTATTAAACTCCTTATAGTACCATCCGAAGTAATAAACAGCCGTTGCGGCTATCATTGGATAATAGGCGGCATATCCCATGTCAAATAATTCGCTGAAGAGATGTCCCGGCAAAGCCTTTGAGAAGAGTAGGGCTGGTTGACAACCAAAGAGGTCTTGTTCCCATTGTGCAAAGAGATGGTCAAGATTAGGCAGGTGTCTGTTGATTTCAAAGGTGTCAGGATACCACCAAGCAAGTAGCCCTAACTGTACGCCAACACGTGCAAATCGGGTTGCTCTACACGGAGCTATGCGGTAGACAAGCCACATTGCAGCAGTCAATGCAACGATGCGTAGACGCCCGAAGATCATTGCCTGTGGGTTGTCTATTGTGGTGTACATAAAGAAGATGACGATGAGTGTCAACAGCAAGTAAGCCATTACCACCCATTCGTATGCCATAAGTCCCTTTACAGGCTTCTTTTCTAATTTAAATAAGTCTATGATGAATTGTTTCATTGTTTGTTGTTATTGGTCCAATTAGGATTATTAGGCATATTAGCCCAATAGGACCAATAAGCCTAATAATAATTAGCTATTTTATAGCCAGCCTTCTTTTTTATACCATTTTATCGTCTCTTTCACGCCTCGTTTGAGGTCATATTCAGGCTTATAGCCTAACTCCTCAATCGCAGGACGAATGTTACAACGCCAGTTACGTTGCTTTAAAATCTGGTATTTGTCGTTGTTCAAAGCAGAAATCTTACCTGTCATTTGTCCGATAAGGTCACCGAAGAACGTTACGACACGCAGTACCCATATCGGAGCAGTGATGCGAATCCACCAAGGACGACCTAACTCCTCGTGTATGAGGTCGCTAAAGGTAGTACTCTGGTAGACATTACCATCGCTTAGGAAGTAGGCACTGCCAGTCTTTCCTTGTGTTAAAGCAAGGAAAGTAGCCTGCACAACGTCCTTTACATATACGAAAGTGATATCCTGCTGCTTATATCCTACAGCGAAGTCGCTATGTCCCTTAATGCTTTTTGCCATCAGGAAGTAATCCTTCTCACGTGGTCCATACACGCCGGTTGGGCGCAAGATGACATAAGGGAATGAAGAAGGCAGCAGCTGTTCAGCCTCCAACTTACTCTTGCCATACGCCGTGTTAGGCTGTGGAATATCTGTTGGCTCAATCTCTTTGTAAGGTTGTTGCTCTCTGATAGCACCAAAGATGCTAAGACTTGAAAGGAAAACGA